>DATHGW010000276.1:0-2954 GCA_035317445.1 Puia sp. | reverse complement strand
TGAGGAGGTGGTGGGGGCGGGGGAGGAGGTGGCGGTGGAGGCTGTTGTTGGGGTTGTGGAGTCGGGCCAGTGGAGGGTTGCGCAGGCTGAATGTAGGGGCGTTGCTGACCCTGATTTATCACATCTCGTTGATGCTGATTTGCCATAGCTCTTTGGGCATCTGCAATAAGTTTGTTCAGTGCAGCCTGAGCATTTTTTATATTATCCTGAGCTGAGGCTGCTAGTTGTTTACTTTGTTGTTCAAATTCATTGTTTGCAGCAATTACATGCTTTCCCCATTCAGCGGCATGTTGTTGACGCAATTTTTGTAAATCATCATAAGATAAATGATCAGTATAAGCCTTTAAGTATGGTTGATATTTCTGTTTCTTATAATCTAAATTAGTACCAAAATTAAATACACACTGAAGTCCTTCTCCGTTTAGCGTTAATAATTGATTGTAAAGAGACATATCTTCTTGATACAATTGCTGTAAATCACTTAAGTTTTGATCAAATGATTCCCCTGGCACCTTCTTATTAATATCTGCCTCTTTTTTCTGCATTTGAGCATCAACTAAAATCTCCTGCATACTTATTAAATCAATAAGCATTCCCTTCTTCCTTTTTTCCGATAAATCTACTAATGCCTCTACCTGAGGATCCTCCAAGTGAACCATAGGATCGTCGAAGGGCCCTAAACCAAGGTCTGTCAAATATTTATTAGCGTCTCTTAAAGCAACATGTTCTACAGTCACAATTCCTACCATTGTAGATATATCTTTTCCTACTTGAACACGTAAAGTTGCCAACTGATTTTTTAATTCCACTATCTTATCAATTTGCTGACTCTTTCCAGTAAGTGAGAAAATAGGCGAAAGCAAAATAAACAGCAATATTAGTAGTCTCATAATTAAGGATTTCAGTTTAGCAAATATTGAAGGAAACAGATGTTTAAATGTCTCTCCTAAGTTAACCTATTTCTAAAAAGAAACTTCTGTGTAAGAAGCGTAAGATTTGGTAGTGACGCATTTTGAAATTTAATTAATCCGTCCGCTCATATACACCAATACAATGTTGTGCGTTCGTTCTTTTATTCTAAATGATATTCTTTTTTTAAAGCAGCTATTGCTATAATTGCCTGTAATCTTGCAGCTTTAAATATTTGAATTTCTACCCGGTAATTTCTGGAAGAACTATAAGCCCAGTTTCTTAGCTGTTGCCACAAATCTTTATCATAGTTAAGTAAAGGATAATTATTATTCATGAACCGCATTGCTCTTTCATAATTCACTGTTAAATTAATTGCAAAATCACTTAAAGAATCTAATGAATTGAAATAGGACTGATCAAAGACCTTTTGAACCAAGCTCCAATTTTCTATTTTTTGCGGTTCGAACCTGTTTTGAGCTAAATAAATAATTTGTACTGATTCTTCATAGTTCATAATTTTTCGAATCAGTGATGTATCACCAAGATACCTTAATGCTCCTGAACTTTTTAACTGCTGAAGTGTGGCGTCATGAGAAATTAAATTCCAGCGAACGCTTGATAAATATTCATAATAATAAAGTTTGCCTCCAACAATTAATTTAGGATCGCTACTTAGTAAATTTCCCAAACTGTCTCCTGCTGTGATAATTAAATTCAGTACATGCGCATCATTGTTTAATTCCACCGTATCGGTAGCAAGGTCTTCAATCAGCAGGCTTGCATATTCTCTCGCACTTTTATGTTCAACGTAATTTTCGCGAATATTCTCTGCAAAAAAACCCATTGTTACAGCAAGAAATATCATTAAAAATTCAAGAAAATATTCTTTCCATTTTTTTGGTTTATGATTCAGGTCGGGATGATGATGTACTTCCATGTTTGGGGGTTGGGTTTCTGATGGGGAAATAGATGAAGCCTGCATAATTGGATCTGCAGATACTTCTTCATTCAAAGGTTGTTTCGGAATGTCTTGTTCTTCAGGCATACAAAATAAAGATAAGAGTATTACTGGCTCATATTTTATTAGCGCTATTACCCTTTGGCTTCCGTTTATTTTCGTCGATCGTTTTCAGCCGAGGATTCATTCATCTTATAAAAGATCGTCAATTTTAGACAAAGCCGTAATGGCTTTAAGACAATCTTCGAATTGATGTCAATTCCCAATTCATTTTTTTGGAGTGTAATGTCCTTCCCTTTTATGAATTACAAGCCTTTTGGGAAGTTTTATCCCAGAACTTCCGGCGAGCTCACCGGCTTTCGGTGATTTCACCTGTCTTCTCCGTCATTGACTTTCAAACCTTTGCGCAAATGGGTGCTTTTTGTTTCTCATTGATACAGAATATGAAATCCATTGATTCTAGTAAGTTTTAGAGAAATTAGTGACAGATTAGTGATGAAAATTTCTGTTTTCGGTATTATCCTAATGGCAACTCAATAACAAATTCACTCCCCTCCCCATCTTTTGTTTCAACTTTTATTTCACCGCCATGCGCCTTCACAATATCATAGCTCAGGCTCAACCCCAATCCCGTTCCCTGTCCTGTTGGCTTTGTGGTAAAAAATGGCTGAAATATCTTATCAGCTACTTTCTGCGGGATACCATTGCCGTTGTCTTTAACGGCGATGGTTATCCTATTATCAACTTTTTTTGTGCTTAAAGAAACTGTGGGCTCATAACTATTACCAGCAATTTTCTTCTTTTCGCATACTGCATAAAATGCATTGTTATATAAATTCAAAAGTACCCTTCCTATATCTTGCGGGATGATATTTGTTTTTCCAATACTGTTATCAAAATCAGTTTTTATTTCTACTTTGAATAAATTATCCTTTGCTTTTAGTCTATGATATGCTAACCGCAAATATTCATCAGCTATTGCGTTAATATCTGTTGCCTCTTTTACACCTGTGCTTGATCGTGAATGTTGCAACATGCCTTTTACAATCGCATCGGCACGTTTGCCATGATGGTTTATTTTTTC
>DATHGW010000275.1:0-5446 GCA_035317445.1 Puia sp. | reverse complement strand
CTTTTTATGGTTACCAGGTTGTCTAAGATGGCAGATTCGGCGGCCCTTGCTTTCTCAGCTGCCGGAGCAGCGGCAGCTGGCGCAGCGTGAACCTGGGCAGGTCCCGGCTGCATGACAGGCATCACCTGGGCAGGTGCAGCCATCACATGCTGAACAGGTTCTTCTTTTTGCTTAACAGTGATCCTAAATCCCTTCTCTTCAATGGTCACTTCTCCTATGTTCGACTTGTTGATCAGTTTGATCAACTCCTGAATCTGTTTAAAATCCATTTTTGAGCATTTACAGTTAGAAAATGGAGGACTAAGATAAGGATAAGAAGATAAATATAGTCTATTTCACTCTTTCCACGTATTCACCGGTCTTTGTATTGATCCTGATCAGCTCGCCTTCATTGACAAAAAGCGGCACATTCACTGTAGCGCCTGTTTCGACGGTGGCAGGTTTTAGGGTACGCGTAGCCGTGTCACCCCGTAGTCCGGGCTCAGAATAGGTTACGGCCAGGACGATCTTATCGGGTAATTCCACGCCCATGGGTAGTTCTGTATCCGTATTCACCAATACAGAGACTTCCTGCCCTTCCTTCAGGAACTGGGGCGCATCCACCATGGTTTGCTGTACGGTAACCTGCTCAAAAGTTTCTGCATCCATAAAGCTGTATCCCGTATCGTCTTTATACAGATACTGGTACGTTTTTCTTTCCACGCGAACGGGGAAAATAGCATCTCCGCTGTTCCAGGTTTTTTCAATTGACCGGTTATTGTCTACTCCTTTCAATTTGGCCCATACCTTGGCAGCAGCCCTGGCTGTTTTATTTTCTCCAAATTCCACAACCGAATACAAACTGCCTTCGAGCTTGATGATCATGCCCCTGCTGATGTCTGAAGTACTTGCCATAAACTATTTCGCGATTTTAAAATTCAAGATGAATACATGCCAACCGGGTTTCGGCAAAGGCGGGGGCAAAACTACGCCAAAATCACTTTATTAGCTTTATTTTGTTAAAGATTGCTGCATATTTCCGAAGCAAATCTTTTACTATTATTTTTGAAAAAAAGCATCCCCATGAAAAAATGGCTCCTGGGCCTTTCCCTGGCCTTAAGTTTACTCACGCTGCATGCACAAACGACCGCGGCTGTACAACCGGCTGCGCCTTACCTGCGCTTTCCTACCGTGCCTCCTTTCAAGATCCTGAAAGTGGACAGCTCAGGTTATTATACCAAGGACGATCTTAAAAAAAACCGGCGCACCCTGGTCATGTTTTTCAGTCCGACCTGTGAACACTGCAAACACCAGACGGAAGATATATTGGCCGCACAGGATCAGTTTAAAGATGTTGAAATCGTTATGGCTACCTACCAGCCCTTTGGAGAGATGAAAGATTTTTATACCTATTACCGCATTGGCGACCATCCAAACATCAAGCTGGGCCGTGATGAAAAATATACGCTTCCCGGTTTTTACAGCAATATCACAAGCCTGCCCTATATCGCCTTATATGACAAGAAAGGAAATCTCATCACGACGTTCCAGGGCAATCAAAAAGTCACGACCCTCATGACGGCTTTTCACTCAAAAGATTAAGCGCAATTGCTTTGATAAGTTCATGTTGCTCATTTACCTTTGCCCCTGCCCGGATGCGGTTCGGGATTCAACTATTTTTCAACCCATAAATATTTTTTGATGAAAGTAACGGTTGTAGGCGCCGGGGCTGTTGGGGCCACCTGTGCCGATAATATTGCCCGTAAAGAACTGGCCGAAGAATTGGTATTGCTTGATATCAAAGAAGGTTTAGCCGAAGGAAAGGCCCAGGACATGATGCAAACCGCTGCTTTGCTGGGGTTTGACACGAGGATCACCGGTAGTACCAATGACTATTCCAAAACGGCAGGCAGCGATGTGGTCGTTATTACCTCGGGTTTGCCCCGAAAACCGGGAATGACCCGGGAAGAATTGATCGGCACCAATGCAGGTATTGTAAAAGGCGTTGCCGAAAACATCCTGAAACATTCCCCTAAGGCCATCCTGATCATCATCAGCAATCCAATGGACACCATGACCTATCTGGCCCTCACGGCCACCGGCCTCCCAAAGAACAGGATCATTGGAATGGGCGGCACGCTGGATAGCGCAAGATTTAAATACCAGCTCAGCCTGCAATTGGGTTGCAGTCCGGCCGACCTGAATGCCGTTGTAGTAGGCGGCCATGGAGATACCACCATGATTCCTCTGATACGTTTTGCAACCTGGAACAGCATACCCGTAACGAGATTGCTCAGTGAAAACCAGCAAAAACAGGTTATTGCGGATACCATGGTCGGGGGCGCCACCCTGACCAAACTGATCGGTACTTCTGCCTGGTATGCGCCTGGGGCAGCCGGAGCCGCACTGGTCGAAAGCATTTTAAGAGATGAGAAAAAATTATTTACCTGCTGCGTTGCCCTCGAAGGGGAGTATGGCCAAAAGGATATCTGTCTTGGCGTACCTGTGACCATCGGTAAGAACGGATGGGAAAAGCTGCTTGATTTTGGGTTGAATGAGGAAGAACAGGCCTTATTTAACAAAAGCGCCGAGGCAGTGCGCAGCATGAACGACGTATTAAAGACCCTGTGATCGGCAGGCAAGCAAAAAACCCTGCTATGATTGCAGGGTTTTTTGTGCCAAAAATTTAGAAATACGAATAACTATGTTTACTTTTGTGCCATCGGGCATATTATTCTCACTCTGATCTCATATCCCTTCCGAAAAGTCATCGTTTTAATCGTATCGCTATAATAATGTTACAACCCTATTTATTATGCGAAAACTTGTACTTTCCGGCCTCTCCGCCTTTTTCTTGCTTTGCACCAGCTCATCATTCAGTCAGCAATACGTAGTATTTAAGAGGCATGACCCAAAAAAGGACTCCAACCTGAATCCTTTTATGAATTCAAGGATCAATCCCGACAGCAATTCATCTATCAATCCCGCCTATAACTGGAACGTCAATCCCATTCGCAACAATGAGGTGAATCCCTTCAGCAACAGCCTGATCAATCCTGGAAATAACATGGAGCTGAATCCCAAATCCAACGACATCCTTAACCCGGGCGTCATGAAAAGCCTGCTTCCCGCCAGTCCGACCTGGGATGGGCTCTATCTTTTCAACGGCGACAATGAAATGCTCGGATATGTGTCAAGGGCCACGCAAAATGTGATGGTTAGTTTTGACAACAGCGGCAGCTGGAACGGTTTTTTTGTACGTGCCAACAGCTCCATGTACAATTTCTTTAACACAGCGGGTGTTTGGACGGGCATGTTTCTTGTTTATGACAATTCAGCCGGTTTTAATTTGTTTGACAAGACCGGAAAATGGACCGGCATGCATGTCAAATAACCACAAAAAAGTATTGATGAATAAAAATTTACGCCTTGCCATCTTTTGTTTGCTTGCATTGAATAAGGTTTCCTGGTCCCAGGGATTGGATTGCAAGCACGATCCAAAATGCGATAACAACCTGAGCCCGACGCTGAATGCGAAAATTAATCCCGACAAAAATTCCAACATCAATCCAAAGTTTAACTGGAACATCAATCCATCGCACAATAACGATGTAAATCCCAGTTTCAACAGTACCATCAATCCGCTGAATCATTTTGAGTTCAACCCGGATGTCAACAAGAATCTGAATCCCATGTTTCATAATGAATACCATCCCAAAAATCCTTCATGGAAAGGTTTATACCTTTTCAATAAGAACGATGAAGTGGTGGGATATGTGTCCGTGGCTACCCAGGTATTGATGTTGTGTTTTGACAGCCAGGGCGAATGGACGGGTTTTTTTGTAAAAGCCGGAAATGGCATTTATAACCATTTTGACACCAAGGGAGAATGGTCAGGAAAATACCTCTGTTTCGATTCCAATATTGGCTATAATCTCTTTGACAAAGACGGGAATTGGACCGGCCAGCACATCAAATAACCTTATTTCGGATCCTTTGATCAATTTTATCCAGGATGCTGTTCGTTGTAATCAGTTCCATGCACTTGAAATGTCCCTTCGGACATTTATCATAACCGATTTTGGAACAGGGGCGGCAGCTGAGGTTTTTAATCTCCAGGATATCAAAAGGCGAGGAATGTTGCGATAAATAATTTTCTCCATAATAAGGATACATGCCAAATTCCGGTACAGTGTTTCCCCAGAGCGAAATAACCGGTTTTTTAAATGCCGTGGCGATGTGCATCAGGCCGGTATCATTGGATACAATCAGTTTTGCACGCCGGACCAGGTCGGCTGATTCGTTCAGGCTAAATTTTCCGCAGGCATTGTAGATCTTGACCGGGTCGACGGCGGCGATTCGTTCGCCTTCATCGGCATCTTCCAATCCCCCAAGCAGGATGATGGGATGATCCAGGGACTCGCATAATGCCCTTGCTTTATGAAAAGGATATTTCTTGGTGTTCAATGCGGCGCCGATGGAAATCCCAATATATCCTGCGGAATGGGAAGCAGGAATATCTTTTTCTTTTACATATTCATCGTCAGCAATAAAATAGTCCAGCCCTGCGCCATCATTTTTCACACCAAAGGATTCTACCGTCTTCATATATCTATCGACAATGTGAATATCGGGCAGGCTGTTCCATTTGAAATTAACATAGATCCATTTTTCAATATTCAGCTTCTCGTACGAAAAAGCCTTCTTATCGAGCGCCTTTTTTATGGTAAGCGTGCGCAAGTTATGGTGCAGGTCAATGATGTAATCGAAGTCCTCATTCCTTAATTCGCTGACCAGGTTATTGAGGTTTTCTTCCAGGAAATGCAGTTTGTCTACATAAGGATTGGGCGCCAGGATAGCACTGTAATTGGATTTGGTGAGGTAATGAATCTCAGCGGTCGGAATCTGTTTTTTTAGACAGCGTACAACGGGAGTGGTTAACACAATATCACCGATCGAAGAAAAACGAATGATTAAAAATTTCATGCGATAAAAATTCTTTTAAAAGCCTTATTCTTCCACATAATTCAAATCCTTTCCAAAGGTTTCGTCTGTAAGTACTGCTGCAACGATCGTGATCGACATCACGATCAAGCCGGTGATCCAGCCTCCCTTAATATACCCGTTCGATACCCGCAACCATTTAAACAACAAAATGATCAGCGTCAGTGCGCCCCGTACCATATTAGGCGCGGTGATGGCCGCGGTAGCGCGCAGGTTGGTACCGAACTGTTCGGCCGCCATCGTAACGAAAATTGCCCAGTAACCGGTTCCGAATCCAAGGCCCGCCGCAATCCAATACATCGTCGCATCGGTACTATTGCCGTTCTGCGTAAAAAATAATATGCCAAACAGAATATTGATGACATAAAAAATATATAAAGCCTTTTTCCGGCTTTTCAGCCATTGGCTCAGCAATCCGATCAGCACATCTCCCACGGAAATTGCCGCATAGGCATACATGATG
>DATHGW010000274.1:0-3162 GCA_035317445.1 Puia sp. | reverse complement strand
CGACCCAAAAGAATTTCCCGACGCACAGCTCATTCCTGAACTGAACTATGATGAAGTGATTGAGATGGCTTACTATGGTGCGCAGGTCATCCATCCCAAAACCATCAAGCCCATCCAGAATAAATCCATTCCGCTCTACGTCAAGTGCTTCCTGGATATGGAGTTACCCGGTACGGTGATTCATGATAAACAGATCAAGGGATTGCCTCCGATCATCGTGATCAAGGAAAACCAGGCCCTGGTTCATCTGCATTCAAAGGATTTTTCTTTTGTCGGTGAAAAGCCGATCGCCGGTCTTTACCATTTATTAGCGGAACTGAACGTCAAACCCAACCTGCTTCAAAGCGGCGCAGTGACCCTTCAGGTATGCCTGGACGACAGAATAGACAAAATCGAAAAATTGGCATTGCAGGCTTCCGAAGTTTTTGATATCATCATCGAGAAAGGACTCACGTTGCTGACTATACGCCACTACGATGAAACGAGTTTTCAAAAACTCACGGCAGGAAAAAAAATTGTTCTGTTGCAGCGGTCGCCCGAAACCGTACAGGTCCTGATGAGGTGATCAGTTGACCTCGACCATGACGGTTTGTTTCAACTTGATGGCAACATTTCTGCCGCCACGCATGGCGGGTAGCCATGTGGCCGTTTTAAGGAAAGCATCCTGTATTTTGGGATTCATGGTCTCATTGCCGCCACTGAGTACATTCGAGTAGACAAGTTTTCCCTGGTCATCGATGATGTATTCCACCATCACAAATGACTTACTCTGTCCCTTGTTCAATTCCTGGACCATGTCTTTTCCCAGCTTGTCGATAAAATCCTTGAAGGCCGCATTTCCGCCGGGATATACGGGCAGCCTGTCAACCACTTTTGCCAGATCTTCGTCTTTGATCGGTTGAGGGTTCTGGGCCATTTTCTTTGCGACCGCAGGCTTTGTTTCTTTGGCATCGTCTGCTACGACGGTAGCCGCAACTTCTTCGGTGATGTAGTCTCCTTTACTGTTCACCAGGACCATCGGCACCTGGCGGTTTTTTTCGAAATAGAAGAAAGCATTTTTCATATTTTTTTCAAACCCGGCGAACTCGGAAAAATTCTGGAGATACCTGTTCAGATAAGCTACGCTTCTGCCATTCCTGAAATTAACCGGAAATATATGCACAGGAATGAAGTCATCGCCCAGGTCCTTTGCATGAGCGGCCAGCACATAAAGTTCCTCGATCTGGCCGTCGGTGATGGGAATGCAACCCGTGGTCACACAGCTTCCGTGGATATAAATATCTCCACCCGGCTTGGAAAGATCGCTCAGCATCTTGTCTGACGAATTTGGATAATTAAGTCCGAGCGCAAGGTGGTAATTACTCCTTGGATTAAACTCATTGATGTAATAAAACCCTTCGGGAACCTGGTAGTCCCCGGCCATACGCTTTGGCCCCAGGGAACCTGCCAATGCGCAGATCTTATAGGTCTTGAAGAGCTTGTACTTTTCACTTGACTTGCTTTTTACCCATACTTCAAGCTCGCTGTCGTATTTGAATGAACGGATATAAACATATTTCGCGGGCCAGGTCAATCCCTTTGCTTGGAATTGTTTTGACAGCGTATCTTCTTTGCGTTTCAGCAGATCACCGATTTTTGGAATAGAACGCTGGTAGTCTAAAAAATTGACCGAGTAGGAAGATGTCTGCGCCAGCAGCAATATTGCCGGAATGAACAAACCAATAGTGAAGTAAAGTCTTTTACAGATCCTGGTAATAGTCATGCAAAGGGGAAAGATTATGTTTTGGTGGATTAATGCCAATAAAATTACCACTAAAACAAAAAAGCAGCCAGATTATTATATAAACAGGCTGTTAATAAATATCTTTCTCCCAACCAGAAGCCGTTCTTTCACAGCAGACCTCATTCTCAAGGTCTTATAAGTTACCCCTCGACTCCTGCTCTCTCTCGATCGCTTCAAAAAGTGCCTTAAAATTACCTTTACCAAAGCTTTTGGCGCCCTTTCGCTGAATGATCTCGAAAAACAGGGTTGGCCTGTCTTCCACAGGCTTGGTAAAAATCTGCAACAGGTATCCTTCATCGTCGCGGTCTATCAAAATGCCCAGTTCTTTTAAAGGCGTGAGGTTTTCATCAATGCTGCCAACCCGGTCCAGCACGTCTTCATAGTATGAAGCCGGAATTTGCAGAAACTCTACACCCCTGTTCCTCAATTGGGTCACGGTTTCAATGATATTGTTCGATGCCATGGCAACATGCTGCACACCTTCTCCATTATAAAACTCCAGGTATTCTTCTACCTGGGATTTCTTTTTTCCTTCTGCCGGTTCATTGATCGGAAATTTCACATATCCATTTCCGTTGCTCATCACCTTGCTCATCAGGGCAGAATATTCAGTTGAGATGTCATCGTCATCAAATGAGAGGATATTGCGAAAGCCCATGACATCTTCGTAGTATTTCACCCATGGCTCCATCTGGTTCCAACCTACATTACCCACACAGTGGTCGACGTACAAGAGTCCTGCCTGAGGAGGATTATACACTGTATCCCATGCTTTGTATCCGGGCATAAAAGGCCCGGCATAGTTTTTCCTTTCAACAAAAAGGTGAACGGTTTCCCCATAAGTGTAAATGCCACTTAAAACAACTTCGCCCTGATCGTCTTTTAGCGTGGTAGGATTCATATAATTTTTACCGCCGCGTTTCGTAGTTTCCTTCCAGGCATTTTCTGCGTCTTCAACATGCAGTGCAATGATCTTTACGCCATCGCCATGCAGGTAGACATGGTTGGCGATGGAATTGCATGTTTTCAGGGCAGTAGTGAATACCAGGGTTAGTTTATCTTGCCTCAGCACATAACTTGCCCGGTCTTTTATTCCGGTCTCTGGTCCGGCATAGGCCAGGGATTGAAATCCAAAAGCAGTTTTATAATAATGGGCCGCTTGTTTGGCATTGCCTACATAAAATTCTACATGGTCTGTTCCCAGGAGCGGCAGAAAATCGGTTTGCTTTTGTTGTTTCGTATTAGGCGCTAATAATGTCGTCATGTCGTTAATATTTAATTGCAGGCAAAAAATTTTTAGACGCTGAATGAAAGGAAATCCAGGCAGTGAAGGATAAGGGGGATCAGGCGGTCGGGTCCATGGCAAGCGCTTCCATCAG
>DATHGW010000273.1:0-5033 GCA_035317445.1 Puia sp. | reverse complement strand
AATGGCAAAAACCTGGAATTTGAAACGCTCGATGAACGCATCGAAGGTGGAAGGCGGCTCTTCACCGTAGGCGCCGTTGTGGATGGAGAATTACTGGCCCAGGGAAAAGCCTATAACAAGAAGGATGCCAGCCAGATAGCTGCGCAATTGGCCATTGATAAACTTGCTTTGAATAAGGTTGAAAATGAAGAGTAGGGAAACGCTTGTGCTTTTATTGGCTATGATACCCACAAACTTATCCACATTTTTTTGCTTTCTTGTTGACAATCCCGAAAAAGCTTTCTATTTTTAACACGCCATTCCGATGAAGATTCCTGGTTGCCAATCCTGCCTTTTCGTTAAACCAAATATTGTTTGATTTCGCCATTGAGCTACCTATCCTCGTAAACGTTTAAGCTTACTCTCTAAAATCCATTCTTACGACAATACACAAGATCCGCTTGACTATGGTTTACCTTAACCACATTCAATTAATCAAATGATTTTAGCATGAAAAAGTTTTACGTGATTTGTCTTGCGGCTATTGTGTTTTTGGGGCAAAAGGCATCGGCCCAAACATATACCGCCATTTTTTCTGGAAATTGGAGCGATCCCAGCAATTGGGGTGCCAGCGGCGTACCTTCAAACCCTTGTACAGGCTGCACTGTGACGATTAATGACGGAGTAAGTATAACGGTTGACATCTCCTTTACACTCACGGGAAACGGTTCTATCTTCATAGGCTCCAGCGGGGCTTTTGCTTCTTCGGTGAATATTCCTACCACCAATGCGGGTAGTATTTTCGTGGGTCATAACATCATTCTCAGGGGTGGCGCGGGTAATCCCAAGATCAAGATAGTAAGTGCGGTCTCCAGCCTGGCACTCACGCATCTTGCATCTACTACTGGTGCATACGATGGGGTGTTCCTCCAAAATCCCGTTGATTTTGCCTATTCAAAAATATTGGGTCTCGCCGCTCCTTCCCCTTCATTGATCGGATCAGATGGTGTGACGGTTGCGCAAAGTACGGGTGCAGTTTACGGTCCGTCATTACCTAGTGGAGCGCATCCGGCACCTTTTACTATCGAAGTCGATGGAACACTTCCGGTGTTGCTGGCTAGCTTTGATGCTGAGTTGAACAAGGGTTCAGTAAGCCTCTCCTGGTCTACCACTCAGGAGGTCAATTCAGGCTATTTCCTTGTACAGCGCAGTTCAAACGCAAGTGATTGGCAAGGCATTGGCACCGTGGGTGCAAAAGGTACTTCCAATGTTCTCGTAAATTATTCATTTTCAGATGCATCTCCCTCAGGTAGCGTGGAATATTATCGACTGCTGATCATGGATAAAGACGGAAAATATAAGTTCTCTCCAGTAAAGGCGGTGCGGCTTGAATCGACTACAACACTCAGGGTTTTCCCTAACCCGGCCAGTAATTTCGTGAGCGTCACTCTGAGCAGTGACATGACTGCTGATTTGACCATCCGGCTGATCAACCAGTCGGGCCAGGTCTTGCATGAAAAGAAACTTAGCCATGCTGCAGGTACTACGGTGAGCATCCCCGTTCAAAATTTTCCGCAGGGCAACTATATTTTACAGATGTCCGGAGCTGACGGAAAAAACCTGGCTCGCAGTTTTGTAATAACTCGCTAATAATTAAAGACATATAGTTCGTTTGATTCTTTGTCAAGGTCCCGCAAGCTGCGGGACTTTTTTTGGCCTGTTAGAAGATCGGTGTTCAGCCTGATCAGGCTCGCCGGGATTCCGCGTCAAATCGCATACTAAATGCCAGCCTTTTGAGTTATTAGTGAGAAATCTTATAATCCAAATTCCGTTTGAAAGCCTTTCTGACCATATCCTTTTGGAAAATGACATGTCTGTCAGGCTGCCTCCTGCTACTTATCAATTTTTCATCTTTCGCACAATGCAGCGGTGCATCGAGCATTACCTACGATTCTCTTGTCGTTGGCTCCGGAAATGATGCCCATAATTTCACCATCAAACAATTCGATCCTTCACTGGGAACTTTGATTTCAGTAGATGTCAGTTCAGTCGTTTCAGTGAATTATGGATTTACGCTGACAAATATAAACAGCTCACCCATTAATTTTTCCGTTGCCGTGGGTCGAAGGGACAATATCCAAAGCGTAGCCCTGGTCACCCCTTATAACAACACCATCAATGCAAATATCGGAACCTATAATCTGAATCCAAATCAATCCATCACGGAATCTCCCAGTACGGTGATCGACCGGTATACGAATACAGTAAATGTTTCTGGCAGCATCGTCGATTTTATGGGCCGCGGAACGGTTGGGTTTGCCTACGCTCCCAGAACATATGCAAACAATTCAGGAAGCCCTACCTACAGTTATAGCGCAACAGCAAATGACAGCATCCATTTTTACGTAACCTATAATTATTGCGATAACATTGTTCTTGCATCAAGCATCGCTGGTTTCTCTGCCCGAAAGATCGATGATAAAAATGTCGGCATATCCTGGATTTCTTCTAATGAACGGCCTGGTCGTTTGTATGACATAGAAAAAAGTACGGATCAAAATAATTTTTCAAGCATTGGCGCAGTATTGCCATCGCTTGGGGATCCGAATGCAGATTATGCTTATACTTATAGCAAACATGAAAATGAAAATGAAAGATTGTACTTCCGTCTGAAGATTACAGATATCAATGGGGTGGTCAGCTATTCAGAAGTCAGGATGGTAGATATGAGTAAGTCATTCAATGGTATCTATCTTTATCCCAATCCCTCGGATCAGTTTATCAATATAACGCTTAATCAGGCAGGTTCAAACAGCTGGCAGGTTGAAATTCTTTCTGTCAATGGCAGCATCCTTCAAAGGAATAATTTTTCCAATACCAATAACGTGCATATCATTTTTTTACACAAGCTGGCGCCTGCGGTCTATTTTGTCAGGCTCACCGAAAGGGAGACCCTGAAAAATCATGTCCTGAGTTTCATGGTCAGATAAGACTAATCTTCATCTTGCTTTTCAATCTTGATCATCCCCTACTAGGTTCATGCAAAGTTCAACAAGCATGCGACCGGTCGACTTAGGATGAAGGAAACCCTCTGAATGTTGCGTCAAGATACTTAATTAAGGCAATTAAGTTAATTTTGCCCCATCGGGAAAAATCGGTTTTATGCTCAAACTTCCCATTTATTTGGACCATAACGCAACGACGCCCTGCGACCCGCGAGTGCTGGAGGCCATGCTTCCTTATTTTACGGACCGCTTCGGCAACGCGGCCAGTAGAAATCATTCATTTGGCTGGCAGGCTGAAGAAGCGGTTGAACTGGCCCGGGAACAGGTGGCTAACTTAATAGGCGCTGAGTCTAAGGAGATCGTCTTTACCTCGGGCGCAACGGAGTCTGATAACCTCGCATTGAAAGGCGTTTTCGAAACTTATGCCAGCAAGGGGAACCACATCATTACAGCCCTCACCGAACACCGGGCGGTAATGGACACAACAAAACACATCGAAAAACAAGGAGGTGATTTGACCTTTCTCGATGTTCAGCCAGATGGATTGATCGACCTCGGGGCCCTTGAAGCGGCCATAAAACCGGGCACGATCCTGATCTCCCTGATGTATGCCAATAATGAAACGGGAGTAATTCAGCCGATAACCGAAATTGGCCGCATCGCAAAAAAACATGGCATCATATTTTTTACTGATGGCACCCAGGCCGCAGGAAAAATTCGTGTTGACGTCAACAAAGACGGGATCGACCTCATGGCTTTTTCTGCACACAAGATCTATGGTCCGAAGGGCATTGGCGCGCTTTATGTTCGCCGCAGAGACCCACGGGTAAAACTTCATCCGCAAATGGATGGCGGGGGGCATGAAAGGGGAATGAGAAGCGGTACATTGAATGTTCCAGGCATTGTAGGATTTGGCAAGGCCTGCGAACTCAGTTCAATGGAGATGGACGCAGATGCGCGACGAATCAGCGTTTTGCGCGATAAACTTGAACGGGCCTTGAGCGGTTTGGATGAGACGTATGTGAATGGAAATCGCGAAAAACGCCTGCCCCAGGTCAGTAATATTTCCTTTAGATATGCTGAAGGCCAGGCCCTGCTGATGGGTCTTACCAAAGAGATTGCCGTTTCATCCGGATCCGCCTGTACATCTGCTTCTATGGAGCCCAGCCATGTTTTGAAGGCAATGGGATTGAGCGACGAGCTGGCACACAGTTCTATCCGGTTTGCGCTGGGGCGCTTTACCACCGAGCCGGAGATCGATTATGCCATTGGCAAAGTGATCAGTACAGTGAACAGTCTCCGCGAAAATGTAAAATATTAAATCTAAAATGTAAAAGTGGAAATCAACGTTACGAGTATTAAACATTTTGCCGCGAAATCTGTTTTAATTTTAGATTTTAAACCTATTCGCTTTTACATTTTATATTGAGTATTTTACATTTAATATTTTCCAGATGATCTACGTAAGCGATAAAGCGAGGGAAAAGGTCAGAAACCTGATGAAGGACGCCGCCATTGCAGAAAACCATGACTATTTTTTACGGGTTTCGGTGGTCGGCGGCGGCTGCTCAGGGCTGAGTTACAAGATGGATTTTGACAATGAACAGAAACCCATGGACCAGGTCTTCGAGGACAATGGCGTCAAGGTCGTTACCGATCTCAAGAGCTTTCTTTATCTGGTGAATACTACGCTGGACTTTTCCGATGGCCTGAATGGGAAAGGATTCTATTTCAGTAACCCGAATGCAACCCGCACTTGTGGTTGCGGGGAAAGCTTTGCCGTCTGATTTTCAATATATTACACTAATTGACCCCTCTTGACCTGATGAAGAGGGGTTTTTGTTCTTAATCGGGCTGGGCAAAATCTGGTCTGAACGGCCTCTTTTGAAGGCATTGATTACAAACAAGCCATTAGGTTGTACTAAGTGTATTAGCTGTGCCTGACCGGTACTTTTACGATATGAAACGGCCTCCCTATTGTTTACATTTACTTGGCTTCTGAGTTCGTTTTGTGTTCCAGAATCTAGAAATCATATCAATGAAAACCCG
>DATHGW010000272.1:0-5033 GCA_035317445.1 Puia sp. | reverse complement strand
TTCCGAATGCATGGAAACACCGACAATTCCGCTGTCAGGTGAGCTTGCCCTTATTTGCCGCGTTGCTTCAATGCCGGAAAATGGGTTCATGATGATATCCATTAGTATCACTCTGGGTCTTTTTTTCCGGGCTAATTCAACCGCTTCATCGGTACGACCACAATCTGCAACTACCCTGAATCTCGGATCCTCGTTCAGGAAATGAGTCCAGGTTTCCCTGACCAACTTGTGATCATCCGCAATGAGAATACTGATCTTTCCCATAAGTCATTTTAATTCACAATCGAAAGGAGCGATTCCTTAAAGTTAGCAATTATGATTCCAAAGGTGAATAATTTATTGATTCGGCGGGTATCGAATTTTAGGTGATTCAACGATTAGTTATTAAGCCACTTCCATTTTTGCGATGAAGTTTTGAAGCCAATAAACAATATTTATATTGACCTGCATCCTAAGTATATATAATTCATGTGCAACGATTGTCCGACTTTCACAGTCAATAACACATGAGACGTTATTCCCTGATTGTATCGCTTCTGTGCCTGGTCCTCGGCTCCGGCTGCAAAAAATCTATGTCCGGTTATCAGGCTACGGGTTCTATCATAGGACCAGATCCCAGGGTACCTGCTTGCGGCGGCGGCACCTGGATCCAAATCGACGGTCATCCAAATCCCGGCATCCCCGCCACCGGTTACTATGATATCGGCACCGTACCCGCCGGTTTTCAAATTGACAATTCGACTAAATATCCCATAAGGGTTGAACTGGATTATACCGTCAATGCGCATTGCACTATCTATGTTGATATTTCCAGGATAAAGGTTATTAACTAAAAGTCACCCTCCCGTACGTGACAATTCATACCACAACGCAAAAAATAATAAGCCATCAGCGATTGAAATCCATGGAAGACCAGCTTCCTGCCGATAGGTTTATCAGAGTCCATAATTCCTATATTATTTCCAAAAGCTCAATATCCAGTGTTAAGGAAAACGAGGTTGATATAGGCATCGCGAAGATCCCGGTTGGTGAAACATACCTTAGGTCCTTCATGGACTTTATAGACAGGCTTCATATACATTAGGTCTGATATTTCAAGACTGCTCTGTCGTTGTTCGGGCCAAAGCCCATCAGTAACGCAACAATAACCAGTTTAATGAAGTTCCAGGATAATAATGTAATGATACCTACGTACTGGCGCTTAAACCTGAACAAACCTTTTGATGGAAGCTACCTGCAAATTGTTTTATGAATAATTGTGCTGGTCCATTCATCAATTTTCTCCTGGTCAGCGTAGCGTCCCGGCGCCTCCAGCAAGCTAAACCGCATGCATTTTCTAATGCAATGGTTCCGTATCTGCATTACTCTTTTTTCAATCCGGGGCATCGCATGAAATGTTTTGCGAATAAAATAAACGGCCTCCAGGAATGTCAGGCCATCGATCATTTCTTCTATTTTATTCCACTGATCAACAATCTGGTCTAGCCTCACGTCGTTGTAAAGTGTCTGCCTGCTTGCTGACCCGGTCCTTAACGATGCGATGATATCAGCGAAATCAACCCGGTGTCTTCGAATAAAATCTTTCTTAGCTTCAGGTGACAGGCCTCTCAAACTGGTCTCACTAAAAGAGGCTGGCAAAATTTGCCACAGGCAATTCTCATTCTGGCTGTGAATAAAATAAATGCCATTTTCAATATCCGGCTGAAATGTACCGAGTATTAGAATTTTTGTCTGGGGGTTTATCTGGTGACTTCGGAACTTATGTAACATGCCTTTCGTAAAATGAGCCTCCCACTTTGCTTCAGCCAAATGGTACTTATCTTACGATGCAGAATTCCTACTGGTTGCCTAAATTGTAACTACATGATCACCGATCACAGATCATCGATCACAATGACATCCCTTTAAATCAAAGTACCGACCAGTTCCGCAGCATGAATCTAAAATATGATTCCTTGAATAAGGAAATTTTAACTCCCAAACCGCAAAATATTTGAGCGAAGCCAGTCATAGTCTCAATCTGCCCAGATCTTGGTTCCATGTAAATCTCAAAGGACCATCATTCTATTTCTAATTCCTTGGAATGATTAATTAACTTTCATCAAATCTCAATTCAGAAAAAATGGACTTAGTGACGTATTGGAAATCTTACAAATGGAGATAGCAAATATATGATTGAGATTGGATTGCGATTTTAGAAGCCAAGACATGACTATTTTCATTAGCCTTGAATATCAAATTGAGAATCATGAATAGATCGGACATTTTTCTTTACGGCCTTGTGACCGCGATTTTTGCCATCATCGTCATATCGGTATGGGCCGACGTTAAAAGGAATAAAAAATTGGCAATCCTCTGGCGGCACTACCAGACGTCACTATCCGGTGGCAATAAGCAAAAGGCTCTTAAGGATGGACGTACCTATTACAACACTTTAAGGCGCGGCAATATTCAACCAAGCGATGAATTTTCAATAGCAAAGGATATGAACGCCGTGAAATAAAAGCCAGTTAGCCGTTTGAACCCTGTCTTTGTAAAACTTAAATCCAATTCAGCCGTTTTCAAAGATTCGGATCGACAGCCAAATTTGCAAATTCTCAAAAAATAATTGCTTTCCGGGTAGTCCTTTTGGACCGGAAACTTGTCTTTGTATGGTAAGCTTTTGTGAAAGCCATGCCTGAGATCAGATTGCCCATACAAGCTTTCCGACGATAAGTTCATTGATTACATCCTCCTTAAGCAAATGCTTACGAGGATTCTACGGTGCCGACCATCCGATAAGTCATCGGGCTCCGGTTCTTTTGCCCTCATTTCCCAATAACAGTTAACATGAAAAAGTTTATCATACTCGTCTGCAGCTTTTGGGTCACCGCCGCGGCTTTCCCGCAGGACCCTGTACACTGGACATTCAGTACGATGAAGAACGCGGAAGGCAGGTTTGAAATCAGGCTCGCGGCGACGGTTGACCGGCCCTGGCATACCTATTCGCAGGGGACACCGGAGGGAGGGCCATTGCCGACGAAGATCGTGTTTAGCAAAAACCCGCTTATCACGCTGGAGGGAAAGACCATCGAAGTCGGGGAACTCAGGACCACGCATGACGAGACCTTCGGCGTTGACGTAAAGTTCTTCACGGGGAACGTGGAATTCGTGCAGGTCATGAAATTGAAGGGAAAAGCCAAGACGAAAGTGACCGGCACCGTTGAATTTATGGCATGCAATGACAGGCAATGTCTTCCGCCCAAAACAATTCCGTTTACAATCCAAATACCATAGAGGCCTGTTTCCTCAGCAGCATTCTCCACCGATTTTAAGCGTCTACTGTGCTTATCACTTTTGCACAAAAGATATTATGACTAAGTCCCAAACGAGTACTCCGTTTTCTAGGAGAATCCCGAAAGCCTAAAGTTTATTCGTAACCATCCAATTAAAAAATTTATGTGAGATAATGCATATTTTACTGCAAAACGTGCCTGTTTCCCAAATAAATTGGCGACTAAGCAAAATGAACTTTTTGTTTCTTAATACGCTGGTTTCTATCCGAACACCGCCGATTTTGAAGCAAATGATGCAGGTTATCACAAAAATTCTCTCCCCGATTTGCGCCGGATTAATTTTATCAAACGGTTTATAAAACAATAGCCATGAAAAAGGTTCAGGTAATCATGAACTACAACGTGTTACATTCAAGCCCGATGATCCCATCTTACAGCATCATTGAAACAGCTTCTTTTTTTACGGAACTGTTATGCTTTTCAGTTGCTATAAAGGATGAAAACTATTCTGTTCTTTATAAAGATGGTGCAATGGTCCACCTGCTTCGGGCAGGTGAAGACATAGGGGAAATGGAGTTCTATCTAGAGGTCGATAATATTGATGCCTTATGGTTAAGTATCAAAGATCATTTGGAGGGTATTAAAGTAAAGCCTCCGTTTGACCGCGAATATGGCATGCGTGAATTCCATGTTATTTTGCCGCAAACTAAGACCCTGATGTTTGTGGGCCAGGTAAACAAGTGATGACTACAACAGCTTTTCCAATCTCGAACGATTTAACGAAAAAAAAATATTCAAAAATGAGAAAAGCGATTCAATCGGCGATGATTTTTATAGCATCTGTATTGCTGGCCAATAGTGTACACTATGAAAATGTTTATGCACGGCAATCCGATACGAACAATTCCACCAGAAAAGTGTGTCGGCCATGGTTACCCGTTAGTTTTTTTCCTTTCTTTTTCCCTAAGTACAGTATCAATACCGGTCAAATAAAAAGCAAGTGTGAAATAAAATTTGGAAATCCAAATATGATTACTTTATATTTGCAACTATTAATACTTTACAAAATAAACTAATGAAAACAATCGGACTCATCGGCGGAACGACCTGGCTTTCCACGATAGATTATTACCGCATCATTAACCAGAAAGTGAACAGCCAACTGGGAGACCTGAATTCCGCTAAACTATTACTCTATTCGATTGACTTTGATGAATTCAAAATCCTTGCTGATGCAGGCGACTGGCCAAATTTAACGGAATGGTGAAATAAAGTAATAAATCAAACTCAACTAAGATTTAACAAATCGTTAATAACCCCAAAAAAATGCCAAATCGCATCAGACAAAAAAACTTAGAATCAATGGAAGTGCCTCTTTGGGTACGGCTGTCCATTCCCATAGGAGCAGGGCTTTTCATTTTTGCCCTGGCAGTTTCCGCCGTGGTAGTTCCCCAGCTTCGTCTACTGCATTTATTACAGGCACTGATTTATGTGGCCATATTTATACTTACCCGGAGAGGTAATGCATGGGGGTTCGGCGCTGCGGTCTTCATAGCGACGGCGTGGAATTGTCTCAATTTGTTTGTGACAAACCTTTCAGAAATCGGCGCCGGACTATTTTGGTCTTTTGTGCGTACGGGGCACTTAAACCGGCCCGATACCGTCATGGTATTTATAGGCACCATGGCTCATTTGCTGCTGATCGCCGCAAGTATCACGGGTTTTATTCGGCTTAAGCCGGATAAAAAGCAATGGATT
>DATHGW010000271.1:0-7326 GCA_035317445.1 Puia sp. | reverse complement strand
TGTTCCCCGCTTCGTCAGCCACGGTCAGGTAAACGGTTTCCCCGCCACCCAAAGCCGCGTCGCCTGCGGAGAAATCATCGGAGGCTTTGTCCAGCCTGATCAATTTGCGTCGCTCCTCCGCATAAGACTTGGAGATGAGCCGTTGTACGGGAACTTTTGCAAAATCCATATCGGCATAATATTTCGCGCGGTCTTCGTACGCAAGTTTTTTTGCTTCCACGAATAAGTGAAGGTGCTCAGGGCTGCCATAGGCAATTTTACTGAAGTCAAATCCTTCCAGGATATTCAGCATCTGCAGCGTCGCGATGCCTTGTCCGTTGGGAGGCAGTTCCCATACCCGATAACCCCGATAGGTGGTCGATACGGGTTCCACCCAGTTGGAAACATGATCAGCCAGGTCCTGGTACGATAAATATCCTCCCGTCTTTTTCATGTACGCATCGATGGCCCGGGCAATGTCTCCCTTATAAAATGCGTCGCGTCCGTTGCGGGCAATTTTTTCCAGGGTGGAAGCCAATTGGGGGTTCTTAAATAATTCGCCCCGCTGCAGCGGTTTTCCATTGGGCAAATAAACTGTAGCGCCGTTCGGGTATTTGGATAATTTTTGTTCCGATGCTTTCCAGACAAAAGCTGTTTCATCGGCGACAGGAAACCCATCGCGGGCATATTGCACCGCATATTGCAATAGGTCCTGCATCGGCTTCCTGCCGAATCTTTTGTTGAGCTCGAACCAGCCATCCACGCAACCCGGAACAGAAACAGACAGAGGGCCGATCGGAATGGAGCTGAGGTTTTTTTTCCGGAATTCCCCCAGGCTCAGTGAATAGGGAGAACGGCCGGAAGCATTCAGGCCATACAATTTTTTTGTTTTTGCGTCATACACGATGGCAAAGAGGTCGCCACCGATTCCGTTCATGGCCGGTTCAACCACACCCAATACCGCATTCGCTGCGATGGCAGCGTCTACCGCTGTGCCGCCCTTCTTCAGTACATCGATGGCAGCCATGGTAGCAAGCGGTTGACTGGTACAGGCTATACCATGCTGCGCCATCACCGCGCTCCGCGTTGCAAAAGCACGGCCGCTTACGCGGTCTTGCGACTGGGTTGTAAGTGCAGTGAATAGGAGGATCATCATCAATTTGTTTCGACGTTGCATATTTTTAGTTGATAGGTTGATAAGTTGATTGGTTATCTTAAAGTTATGCCATTCGTCCTCTCAAAATATCTTGCTAAAAAAAATTATCCTTTTTGGACCAAAATGCCTTAACAGTACATTAACTTAGTTTCTCCATTCTTTTAACCAACTTATCAACTTATCAACTTAAAAAATGGAGGAGCAGGAAATACCAACTGAAGAATTACAGGAAAAAATCCACGAGGAGGCCGAAGAGACGAGGCGGGAACAAAAAGAAAAGTGGACGCTGCATGTGGCCTTGTCAACAGCCTGTATTGCTGTATTGGCTGCGATTGCAGGATTGCTGAGCGGACATCATGTGAATGAGGCATTGATCGAACAGATTAAATCTTCTGATCAATGGAATTTTTACCAATCCAAAAGCATTAAGGCGGAAATTGCGGCCTCCACGGGAAAGATATTGGAAGCGATGCCCGGTAAGATCTCACCGGCGGAGAATAAACAAGCCGTAGCCCGTTATGAAAAAGAAAAGGAAGATATTAAGAAAAAGGCCGAAGAAGACGAGCTGAAGGCCGACCAGCATTTAAAAACGCATGTTACCCTATCCAAGGCCGTTACCATCTTTCAAATCGCCATTGCGATCTCGGCGATTTCCATACTCACCAGGAAAAAACCTTTGTGGTATGGAAGTATTTTACTTTCGCTGGTTGGGATCGTGTTTTTGTTGATGGGCACGATTTAAGGGTCCCGTCTGACTGGCGAAACTCCAGGGTCAGACGGGCACCGTCAGACCCTGGAGCTTCACTTCGCCGATAACCCTGGGAAATGCAATATGAAACCAGTTGGTGTATTTGGAAGGATGGGAAGCTAAAGAACTTTGGATTTCATCGAGTGGCTTGAAACAATAATCATTCACCTCATTCTTATCGGGCGAAATGATCCCGTCATAGCTTCCAATGAATACATGATCAAATTCGAATTCAGTAAGACCATTATCAAAAGTAGCCCGGTAAATAAAATCAAATATTTTACGGATATGGGTTGAAATACCCAATTCTTCCTGGAGCCTGCGCGCGGCGGCTGCCCTGACCTCTTCATCCGGCCTGGGATGGCTGCAACAGGCGTTAGTCCATAACCCACCACTGTGGTATTTATTTTTTGCGCGTTGCTGTAAAAGCATCTCTCCCTTTGTGTTAAATATAAAAACACTGAAAGCCCTGTGTAAAAGGGCTTTCCGGTGAGCTTCCATTTTTTCCATTGTTCCAATGGGCTCGTCCTGTTCGTTTACCAATATCACCTCGTGGTCCATGTTCGATTGAGCTAAATGATTTAATACCGCTGTATCTGTGTCTTGAGTAATTTCCGCGCAAAGTGGATCCGGCTCTTGATGGTTCCCAGAGGTTCCCGCAACATGTCCGCAATTTCATGGTATTTATAGCCATCAAAATAGAGGAGAAAGGGATTTCTGAAAATTTCAGGCAGCTTGTGAATGGCGCCCTGCAGATCTTTAATCCTCAAATTGCTTTCTGCAGTGCCCGCCACCACGGCCTGGTTGTTGTTCAATAAAAAGTCATTCGGCGAACTGTCGAAAATGGTTTTCTGTTTTGACTTTCTCCGGTAGTTATTGATAAATATATTGCGCATGATGGTATATAAC
The DNA here is from genome assembly GCA_035317445.1 of Puia sp. Taxonomy (GTDB): domain Bacteria; phylum Bacteroidota; class Bacteroidia; order Chitinophagales; family Chitinophagaceae; genus Puia. The sequence goes on along the minus strand of DATHGW010000271.1, from coordinate 4,534 downwards.
CATGCTTTAATATTTGTTCCAACATTATATTTATCCTTGTTGGCCAAAGCTCTGAATAAGGTTTCCTGGAACAGATCCTTTGCCGCTTCAGAGTCCCGGGTTAACGTGATTGCAAAGGGTTTTAAAAAATCAGCATTGCTGACCAGGAGCTGATTGAATTCTACACTGGACATACTGTATCGTTTAATAGTTTCATATACAAATACAAATTTAGTCAATAATGACCATTTCAAAAAGAGGGGGAAAGCAGCGAAGGTGCCGCTCATCCTTTTTTACGAAACAAATACATTCCTGGTTTGCGCGTTGGGAATTTATTAACAGTCGGGAGGGAGGAGCCGGGAGTCTTGTCATTCCGAGCGGAGTGAGGAATCAGCAGTTGCGGTAAGCCGCCCTATGACTGATTCCTCTCCGCCTGCGGCGGATCGGAATGACAGCCCTTCGGACTCCCGGCTACAACTGCTGGTTAATCAGCGCGCCGGAATCGGTGAGTTTTTTTACTGTATCCATGATCGACGAGGCGGCCTTAATCACCTGGATATGACGGAGATTATGGAGATCTGTGCCGACCAGGTTGACGTATTTCCTGCGGATCAGGTATTGGGAAAGCTCTTCCTGCTTTTTGCCGTAATAGCCGCACAAAGAAAGCAGGTTAAGCTGAAAAAGACAGTCAAGCTCTTTCATTTCATCATACCATTGTTTATGGGCGCCGAAATAGAGATAGCGTTCCGGGTGTGCGATAACGGGCTGATAGCCTTTGATCTGGAGCCTGAACAAACTGTCTTTCAGGTCCATAGGCTGCCTGACGAAGGAAAATTCCACCAAAACCAGGTTGCCCTTGAGCGTAAGCAGGGGCTGATCTGTTTTGAGTAATTCCTCAAAATGATCGTCCATAAAATATTCAGCGGCAGCAGAAAACGCAATGGGGATCTTTTCCTGTTCGATGCGTTTCCTCACCCGTTCTGCGCCGGAAAGAATGATGTCGTTGGTATTCTTGTACATGTCCCACTGGATATGCGGCGTGGTGATGAGTTTTTTGTACCCTAGCTCCAGCATCCCCCTGATCATGGCGATGGCGGTATCCATATCCGGGGCGCCGTCATCAATTCCGGGAACCAGGTGCGAATGCATATCGCAGCCCACTTCACTCAGGTCGGCAACAAAATTCGTCTTATGATGTCGGAATAGTGAAAACATGATTTATAGCAACTTAAGCATCATTTTTTTATCCATGTTTTTTAACGAAATCCTGGTACGCCAGGTGAATGCCATCGTCGAGGCTGGTGCTGTATTTCCAACCCATGGCTGCGAGTTTGCTAACATCCATTAATTTCCGGGGTGTGCCGTCGGGCTTCGACAAGTCATTTTGGATCTCCCCCGTATAACCGGTTATCTTTTTAATCAGCTGGGCCAGCTCCCTGATTTGGATGTCTTCCCCCGACCCGATATTGACAAAGCCGGGTTCCTCATATTGTTGCATGAGCAGAAAACAGGCATCCGCCAGGTCATCTGCATACAGGAACTCACGTCTTGGCTCACCCGAACCCCAAATCGTCACAAAGGGCTCATGGTTCAATTTGGCCTCGTGGAATTTCCTGATCAGGGCGGGCAATACATGGGAATTGGCCAGGTCATAATGATCATTCGGACCATAGAGGTTGGTCGGCATGACGGAAATAAAATTGCAACCATACTGGGCACGGTACGCATCACACATTTTGATGCCGGTGATCTTGGCAATCGCATAGGGCTCATTGGTGGGTTCCAGCGTTCCCGTCAACAGGTATTCTTCTTTTAGCGGCTGGGAGGCCATCTTGGGATAGATACAGGATGAGCCGAGAAACATGAGTTTTTTTACGCCATGCTTCCAGGCCGCATGAATGCAATTGCTTTGTATCATCAGGTTATCGTAGAGAAATTCTCCGCGATAAATATTATTGGCCATGATGCCGCCTACTTTCGCAGCAGCGAGAAAGACATAGTCTGGTTTTTCCTGTTCAAAAAAATGGTTCACATTACGCTGCTCGCGCAGATCCAGTTCGGAGGAAGTCTTGAGAATAAAGTTTTCAAAACCTTCCGCAAGGAGTTTTCTATGAATGGCTGAGCCTACCATGCCGCGATGACCGGCTATGTATATTTTATCTTTTTTATTCATCTTCATTAATAATGAAATGCTTGCCTATTCTCTACTTTCTATTCTCTACTCTCTACTCATATTGATTCTTAACATAAAACCCTGATTCCTTCAGCACTTTTTCCTTTCGGAACAATTCCAGGTCGGCATGAACCATTTCTTTGACCAGGCCGGCCAAATCGTATTTGGGTATCCAGCCGAGTTTTTGCCTGGCTTTTGTGGCATCGCCGATGAGCAGGTCTACCTCCGTCGGGCGGAAATATTTTGGATCCACAACGACCACTTGTTTGCCCGCGCGCACATGGAAGTCCGGGTTATTGCTCGCCACCACAGAGGCGGTTTCGTTTTCTGCTTTTCCTTTAAATTCCAGTTCCACGCCAATTTCAGCAAAGGCCATGCGAACAAAATCCCTGATGGATGTGGTTACGCCCGTGGCGATCACATAATCTTCCGGCTCCGGCTGTTGCAGGATCCGCCACATGGCATCCACATAATCCCTGGCATGTCCCCAGTCGCGCCGGGCATCGAGGTTTCCGAGAAATACCTTGTCCTGCAAACCCATGGCGATCTTGGCGACCGCACGTGTAATTTTCCGGGTTACAAAGGTTTCTCCCCTGAGCGGTGATTCATGGTTGAACAGGATGCCGTTGGCTGCATAGATCCCATACGCCTCGCGGTAATTCACCGTGATCCAATACGCATAGAGTTTGGCCACCGCATAAGGAGAACGAGGGTAAAAAGGCGTCGATTCATTTTGCGGAACAGCCTGCACCAGTCCGTACAATTCAGAAGTTGAAGCCTGGTATACTTTTGTTTTTTTGCCCAGCCCCAGCAATCTAACCGCTTCGAGTATACGCAGTGTACCCACCCCGTCTGCATTGGCGGTATATTCCGGCGTTTCAAAACTGACGTGCACATGGCTCATCGCAGCCAGGTTATAGATCTCATCGGGCTGTACTTCCTGGATGATGCGGATCAGGTTGGTTGAATCCGTGAGGTCGCCGTAATGCAGACGGAAATGAACATGCGATTCGTGTGGGTCCTGGTAAAGATGGTCTATCCGGTCGGTATTGAACATCGAGCTTCTCCTCTTGATGCCGTGCACGATATATCCCTTGGCCAGTAACAATTCGCTCAGGTATGCTCCATCCTGGCCGGTAACCCCCGTAATTAATGCTACTTTAGACATGTTTATCTGATTATGAATTGTGATATTTTTCGAAGCGGTTTCAGGTACAAGGTAAAAAAATAAGGATCCAATCCGTTCAGCTTCCAGGCAAGCCGGTCTTCCCGGTTCGCCCTCACCCTGTTGAGCAGGCTGGCATTGCTCATGCCACCGGTTCGCATTTTCACCAGGACCTGCGGAATATAGCGGGCAGATAATCCATTTTTTAGCAGGATCCTGAGCATCATTTCGTAGTCAGCTGCCGATTTCAATTGCCTGTTGAATAACCCGATTTTTTCATAGACTTTTTTTCGTACAAAAAATGTGGGATGCGGCGGCATCCAGCCCCAGTAAAATGACCTTCGGGTAAACGGGCCCGACTTCCAGGTCCTTACCACCTTGTTCATGTCATCGTGCTGCACATATTGCAGATCGGCATAACAACTGTCGACAGCGCCGTCTTCGAAGGCGGCCGCGACGGTCGAAATCACCTGGCTGTTGACATAAACATCGTCTGAATTCAGGATGCCGATCACGTCGCCGGTGGCCGCTGCAATGCCTTTATTCATGGCATCATAGATCCCTTCATCTTTCTCTGAGATGACTTTTACCACGTGCGCAAAGTTATGAACGATTTTGAGCGTACCGTCAGTCGAAAGTCCATCTACTATAATGTGCTCAATGAATGGATGGTCCTGCTCACGGACGCTGGCCAGGGTTTGGGCGATCGTTGTCTCACTGTTGTATGTGACTGTAATGATGGAAACTTTCATGGTCTTATCCCCGTGTGATCACGCAATTCTCCAGGACCAGCATATCCATATTGGTCCTTAAAAAACATTCCAGCGCCTCGGCAGGCGAATTGACGATGGGCTCATTTTCATTGAATGACGTGTTCAGCAAAATGGGCACACCTGTTTTCCGGCGAAAGGCTTCTATTAACGCATAGTACCTGGGCGTTACCGTTTGATCCACCGTCTGCAGTCTGCCCGTGCCATCCACATGCGTAACAGCAGGAATGACCGCATGCTTTTCGGGCCTGATGGGAAAAACCTTTTCCATAAAAGGCACTTCATCCGTTATCTCGAAATATTCGCTCACATATTCTTTGAGGATCGAAGGAGCAAAAGGCCGGAAACTCTCTCTTCTCTTCACTTTCAGGTTCAGGATTTCTTTGGCATCCGTTCGGCGCGGATCTGCCAGGATGGAGCGCGCACCCAATGCCCTCGGTCCGAATT
>DATHGW010000270.1:0-2184 GCA_035317445.1 Puia sp. | reverse complement strand
CTGTGCTGGGGTATTCACTCGAAACAAAAAGCAACCGGTCTCCCATTGACATGAAGCAACTGGCGCTTTATACCATCAAGCCATTTTTATCCCAGGTTGCCGGAGTTTCGGAAATCAGGATTTTAGGCGGCAAGCAAAAGGAATATTGGCTCACGCTCGATATGCAAAAAATGAGTACGTTGGGGATCACCCCGGAAATGCTTTCTACAACCCTGGCACAAACAAATTTTATCAGGTCCAATGGCTATCTCTCGGACTACCGGCTTTTATACCTGACCGTTACCGATGCCAGTGTACACAACCTGGACCAGTTGAAAAGCCTGATCGTGCTCAATAATGGAAAACGGATTGTTCAGCTTCGCGACATTGCCCGTGTTGATGTACAGGAAGCCATCGAATACACGAAGATCAATGCCAATGGCAAAGAAGGTCTGCTGGTCGCCGTGATCAAACAGCCCAATGTGAACCTGGCAGACCTGAGTGACCAGGTAGAAACGCAAATAGCGGCGCTGCAGAAACTGCTGCCAAAAGACATTACGCTCAAACCATATTATATCCAGGCAGACTTTGTAAGGGATTCCATAAGGGCTGTCACTGAATCGTTGTGGGTCGGACTGGCATTGGCGATTTTCGTGGCGATCATTTTTCTGCGATCGCTCAAAGCGAGCGCCACCATTCTTTTTACCATCCCGGTCACCATTGCGCTCGCACTGGTATGCATACACGCCGTGGGGTATACATTGAATATCATGACGCTTGGGGCCCTTGCAGCTTCCATCGGGCTGATCATTGATGATGCCATCGTTGTGGTAGAACAGATTCAAAGAACCCACGAAGAAAATCCTGATGAAACATCGGATATACTTGTTCAAAAAGCCATCCGGTATTTATTTCCCGCGATGATCGGATCGTCGATTAGTACTATTGTGATATTCATTCCTTTTGAAATGATGAGCGGGGTTGCCGGTGCTTATTTCAAAGTGCTTACCAATACCATGATCATCACGCTGACCTGTTCCTTTTTTGTAACCTGGATTGGGCTGCCTATTATTTATCTCAGGCTATCTGGCAAAAAGGCCATGCGTGCCGGTACCAAAGCGCAACATCATGACGTAAAACGGCAGCGGTGGGTGGGATTTTTTCTGCACCGGCCATTGATCAGTGTATTGATCATGTTTTTGCTAGGGTTGTCGATTTATCTGATCCTGCCCCGGCTTGAAACCGGCTTTCTGCCGGAAATGGATGAAGGCAGCATTGTATTGGACTACAATTCACCGCCAGGAACCTCCCTTCAGGAAACAGACCGGATGCTCAGAGAGGTGGAAAAAATCATTGTTGCCGTTCCTGAAGTGACCAGCTACTCACGTCGCACCGGAACCGAAATGGGATTCTTTATCACGGAGCCCAATAAAGGTGACTACCTGATCCAGCTGAACAAGAACCGAAACCGTTCAACGGAGGAAGTTATAGCGGATATCCGGAAACGGGTCGAATCCACTCAGCCTGCATTGAGGATAGATTTTGGTCAGGTAATCGGCGACATGCTGGGCGATCTCATGACTTCGGTTCAGCCGGTTGCTGTCAAAATTTTCGGCAACGATCCCGCAAAACTGGAAGGACTGTCAACTCAGGTGGCTGATCTCATCGCAAAAGTAGACGGTGCAGCGGATGTATTCAATGGCATCGTGATAGCAGGACCCTCTGTAAGTGTTGAGCCGGATAACGATAAGTTGTCGCAATTCGGCATCACGCCTTCCTCCCTTCAGTTCCAGGTTCAAACCAGTCTGGAGGGCAATATTGTCGGAACCATTCAGGAAAAGGAACAGCTATCCAATATCAGGATGGTCTATCCACGGAGCCAGCAACATTCGGTCTCAGATATCGACCAATTGCAACTGTTCCTTCCGTCGGGTAAACTCAAGCCGATTACTGATCTGGCACGCGTGAGCGTAAGTCCTGGCGTAGCCGAAATCAAGAGAGAAAATTTGCAGTCCATGGGCGAAGTCACGGCAAGGTTGGAAAATCGGGACCTGGGCAGTGTGATGAAAGACATCAAACAGGCGGTCGCCTCCAAGGTGCAGTTGCCGATGGGTTATCATATTGAATATGGCGGCGCTTATGCCGAGCAACAACAATCATTCAGCGAACTGCTGATCATTTTAATTTCATCAAGCCTGCTTGTAT
>DATHGW010000269.1:0-3767 GCA_035317445.1 Puia sp. | reverse complement strand
TATCAACGGGGAAAATTATAAATCACCGCAATACATTATAGACGAGCTGGTCGATATCGTGAGTAAGAACGGAAACCTGCTGCTCAATATCGGCCCACGCTCCGATGGAACGATCCCCGAAGAGCAGCAACAATTGCTGCTGGCCATCGGTCATTGGCTTGACATCAATGGGGAGGCTATTTATGGCACACGCCCATGGAAATTTTTCGGTGAGGGTCCGACGGAGAATATCGGCGGATCTTTTATCGACGGGAAAGTGAAAAATTTCACGTCGAGGGATATACGCTTTACAACAAAAGGTGACACGCTGTACGCCATTGCGCTGGCCATACGGGCATCTTATCAACCCCTGTCCATCAGGATCCTGTCCTTGAACGCGGCAAATGGCAGGGTCCAGTCGGTGTCGGTGCTGGGCAGCAATGAAAAAATAACCTGGTCGCAGGAAGATGAAGCGCTCACGATAAGGCCTCCACGCCATTTCCCATCGGAATATGCAGCGGCCTACAAAATAACTTTCGGGAAATGAAGTCTTTGCTGTGTATAGAACCTGGCCTGCTCGAATACAGAACCGTTGCGCCACCCGCTGTGACCGCAGGCCATTCCATCCTTAAAATAAAACGGGTTGGTGTTTGTGGAACTGATCTCCATGCATACCAGGGAAACCAGCCCTATTTCAACTATCCACGTGTGCTGGGGCACGAGCTGGCAGGAGACCTGGTAGATATTGACCAGGCGCCGGGTTTTAAACCCGGAGATCCGGTTACCATCCTTCCTTATTTTCATTGCGGGCATTGTTTCGCCTGCAGATCGGGCAGGCCTAACTGTTGTGTGAACCTGCAGGTTTGTGGTGTTCACATCGACGGGGGAATGGTGGATTATTTGTCTGTTCCTTCTTATTCGCTGGTGGCGAACCAGGGATTGGGCTATGATGAACTGGCGCTCATTGAGCCGCTGGCCATCGGTCTTCATGCCGTTAAACGGGCAGGCATCAGTCCCGGTGAATTTGTACTTGTGGTCGGTGCAGGACCCATCGGTCTCGCCACCATGGAATTTGCGGCCCTCGCCGGGGCCAGGCTGATCGTTCTCGACCTGAATGAACATCGTTTGCAATTTTGTAGGGATCAGCTGCATATCGAACATATTATCCATGGCAACCCTTCAACAGTTGAAGACCGGTTGAAGGAGATCACGAGAGGTGAAATGCCATCTATCGTCATCGACGCAACAGGGAACCTTCGCGCTATCAACCAGGCTTTTCTGTATTTGTCACACGCAGGCAAATACATACTTGTCGGATTGCAGAAAGAAATGATCAGTTTTTCGCATCCCGAATTTCATAAGCGCGAAGCCACGTTAATGAGCAGCCGAAATGCGACCAGGCAGGATTTTGAACAGGTGATGGCATACATCAGGGATGGGAGTGTTGCCCCCCTTAAATACATTACACATAGGGCGGCCTTTGATGTTGCCGGGCCGGCCTTTGAACACTGGCTCGATCCTGGCTCGGGGGTCATTAAGGCGATGATCGACTGGGCGGAATAAAAAAAAGCTACCGGCAAGGGCAGCTTTTAATTTCGTAAACCGGGTAGTCAAAGGGGCATCAAAAGATACTTTTTTTAGTTTTCAACCGGGTTTTTACGATACTGGTTTTTGTTTTCGAAGGATAGGATTCAGGGTTTAAGGGTTCGACAACAATGAGTTTTCAAAGGATTCAGATTGGTTCATCAGGTTCAGGATATTGGAATTCTGGTCCTCAAATAGGGTACGGATTGCTTGGATTGGTTTCTTCAGGATTTGGATTTCGATGGTTCTCTTAGGATGTTTCGCGCTTGACAATACAAAGATTGTCAATGTTTGCCGCAGCCCATAACTTATTCGATCAGCCGCTTAAAAGCTTCGATTTTCGGGAGAAAAAACGCGATAAAGGCTTATTTCTAATTACCTTCCGCTCCCGCGAAGGGCTGTATGGGGAAAAAAATCGTACCTTAAAATTTCAAAAATTTACCGTTATGAAAAGGCTACTTGCCAAAACCTGGCAAACAATTTTATTCAGGGGAATTTTTGCACTCTTGTTTGGCATCATCGCCTTTGCCTGGCCAGGACTGACGCTTGTTTCCTTAATCTATCTCTTCGCATTTTATGCCATCGCGGACGGCATATCGACCATTTCCGGCGCATGGCAGCAAAGAAGAACGGATGGCGGCTGGGGACTGCTGTTGTTTATGGGTATCCTAAGCCTGTTTGCTGGTATCCTGAGCATATTTTTCCCGGGACTTACGGCCATTTACCTCCTCATCCTGATTGGGGTCAGGGCAATCTTCGACGGCATATTAACGATTCTTGCGGCTATCCGTTTGCGTAAGGAGATCGACAATGAAGGCTGGCTGGCCTTAAGCGGTTTCGTTTCGATCGTCTTCGGAATATGGGTCATTTCAAGACCCGGAGCGGGCGCGCTGGCTTTCATTTCGCTCATCGCCCTGTTTGCCGTCGCATTGGGGATCATCCTGATCATACTGGCGCTGAAAGCCCGGGGATGGAGCCGCTCCATCGGTCACAGGGCCGATGAAATCAGATCGGCTTTTCATAAATGATCAAGAAATTTACTTAATAAATAAAAATCCATTACCATGAATTGTACAGCTGGGTTCACGCGGTCATTGTTTGCTGTTGCGCTGTTATCCCTATTATCGCTCTGCGGCCAAACCGTTTCTGCACAGGGAAATCCATCTGCCCAAACAAATTATTTTACAACGGAGAATTATTACAAGGTCAAATGGGGTTTTGCGCAAGAGTTTATTGAACTCTGGAAAAAAAATCATTATCCCCTGCTGAAAAAAGCAAAAGAAAAGGGTGATATCATCAGCATTTCCGCTGAAACACCCATTTTGCACAGCGGCGAAGACAGCCGCTGGGATTTCAAAGTAACGCTTGTTTTTAAAAATGTAGCGCTTGCTTTTGACCGCGACCTCACCACTCCTTATAAAAAATTGTTATACCCAAACCTTGACCAGCTGGACAAGGATGAACAGCATCGCTTTGAACTGCTGATTGCGCATTGGGATGTCATGGTCGAGCACGTGACATTGAACTAATAAAAACACAAGAGGTCCATGAATAAATATTTGAAAGAAATGCTGTTGGCCGGTTTTTGCCTGCTGATGGCCGCAGTTGGGTCCGGGCAAAACAAGATCCTTGTCTTTCAATCTGATTTTGGTTTGAAGGATGGCGCCGTATCAGCCATGAAGGGGGTGGCCATGGGTGTTTCACCCGAATTGAAATTATTTGACCTCACACACGAAATTCCGGCTTACAATATCTGGGAGGCTGCCTATCGTCTCGAACAAACGGTACCCTATTGGCCAGCTGGCACCGTATTTGTTTCGGTGGTAGACCCGGGTGTAGGCACGAGTCGCAGGTCTGTGGTGCTCAAAACCAATAGCGGGCAATTTATTGTCTCGCCCGACAATGGTACACTCACGCTTGTTGCCGCGTCACAGGGAATTGCCGGGATCAGGGAGATTGATGAGGCGGTAAACCGCCGCAAAGATTCCAAAAGATCCTACACCTTCCACGGCCGGGACGTATACGCCTTTACCGGGGCACGCCTGGCGGCCGGCGTTATCAGCTTTGAAGCAGTCGGTCCGGCCTTGCCCAACCAGGTGCTGAGCATTCCATACCAAAAGGCAACACTGGAGGACAAAAAACTAAGAGGAGCTATAGCTATACTCGACATACAATATGGCAATATCTGGACGAATATACCTGCT
>DATHGW010000268.1:0-2320 GCA_035317445.1 Puia sp. | reverse complement strand
ACAACAATTGAAAGTATTGAAGAAATTGCTCAAGAAAGCCCGGTTCACCGAATTCGGGCAGCAATTCCGGTTCGATGAACTATTGCTTAGCCGGCATATTGGCAAGAAATTCCAGGAAACGGTTCCGGTTTATGACTATACAACCATTTATTCCGAATGGTGGCATAAGACATTAGAAGGTAAGCCGGATGTTTGCTGGCCCGGCAAGATCAAGTATTATGCCCTTAGTTCCGGCACTTCGGAAGCGGCCAGTAAATACATCCCGATCACCAATGACCTGCTGCGTGGAAACAGGATCGTTATGATCAAGCAACTCTTAACCCTGAGAACCTACGAGGACATTCCGGTTAAAAGCATTGGCAAGGGCTGGCTGATGATTGGGGGAAGCACGGATCTGCAAAAGGGGCCCGGATACTATTCCGGCGATCTGAGCGGCATCAGCGCCAAAAAAGTGCCATTTTGGTTTTCTCCATTTTATAAGCCGGGCAAGAAAATTGCAAGGACAAAAGACTGGAACAAAAAAATTGAAGAAGTAGTGAAGCAGGCGCCCACCTGGGATATCGGTTTCATCGTCGGCGTTCCGGCCTGGATACAGCTTTGTATGGAGAAGATCATCGAACGGTACCAGCTGAAAAATATTCATGAGATCTGGCCAAACCTGGGCTTCTTTGTACACGGGGGCGTTTCCTTTGAACCTTACAAGAAAGGTTTTGAAAAATTATTGGGGAAACCGATAACCTATATTGAAACCTACCTGGCGTCGGAAGGGTTCATCGCTTACCAGGATCGGCAGGACGAAAAAGGTATGCGTTTGGTGACAAACCAGCACCTGTTCCTGGAATTCGTGCCGTTCAATGATAAGAACTTCGATGCGGATGGGAATATAGTGGATGATCCTGAAGCACTCATGATCCACGAAGTGGAGGAAGGAATAGATTATGCGTTGCTGATCAGCACCTCTGCAGGCGCCTGGCGATACCTGATTGGGGATACCCTCCGGTTCAGGGACAAAGAACGGTGCGAAATTATTATCACAGGCCGCACCAAGCACTATTTGAGCCTGGTGGGAGAACATTTGAGCGTGGACAATATGAACAAGGCCGTTCAACTCGTGAGCGAGGAGTTGAATATTTCCATCCCTGAATTCACCGTTGCGGGTATTCCTCACGGTTTATTTTTTGCACATCAATGGTGGCTTGCCAGTGATGATTTTGCGGACCCTGTTGTGCTGAAGCAAAAGATCGACGAAAAGCTGATGGAGTTGAACGATGATTACGCTGTAGAAAGAAAAAGTGCGTTAAAAGATATATACGTGCAGGTATTGCCCGAAGAAAAATTCATGGAATTTATGCGCCTGCAGGGCAAGGTTGGCGGTCAGCATAAATTTCCCAGGGTACTGAAGGGCAAGATTCTAAAAGACTGGCAGAAGTTCCTGGCAGCTGAAGCCCTATTTCCAATTGGCAATAAGCAATAGGCAATTGGCAAATTGATTCTTATTGCCTATTGCTTATTGACTATTCACACAAACGTTTCACGTCTCATGATGGAAGCCATATTGAAAGGACTTGCATTAGGATTCGTTCTTGCCTTATCGGTAGGTCCGATCATCTTCACGATCATCAAGCAAAGCGTCAACAACGGACATAAAGGTGGTTTCAGTTTTGTGGCAGGCGTTTGGTTTAGCGATATCATCCTGGTTTTTCTCAGTAATATATTTACGGAGCTTGTATCCCAGCTTTTGGAATACAGGAAAATAATTGCTTATTGTGGAAGTTCTTTCCTGATTGCCATGGGCGTCTATTTTGTTTTTTTTAAGAAAGTGCATCTGGCCAAAGACGCTTCGGGCAATTCCGTCCCGTTCAGCGGAAAGGATTTTGCCAAAATATTTGCCTCCGGCTTTCTTATCAACACTCTTAATCCCGGCGTCATCATTTTCTGGTTGGGTAATGCCACGGTACTATCGCTCACACATAGCCTAAAAGAAAGAATTATTATTTTTTCTGTTTGCTTATTGGTAAATATGGGTGCTGACACAGGAAAGGTGATGATGGCAGGAAAATTGCGCAGCCGCCTGACCCTGTACACGCTCTCCATCATTAATAAAATATCCGGCACCATCCTCATTGGTTTCGGCCTGGCGTTATTATGGGGCGTTATTTTTTTCTCCCACAAAATTAAATAACATTAACAAACGGGCAGGGTACATCATGGTAAGTTTGATGTAACTTTTATTTATGAAAAAACTTTTCCTGCTGATATGCCTGGTACCCTTCTTCAGCCTGGCCCAGACAGATGTGCTGGAATTAAAAAAAAATGGATC
>DATHGW010000267.1:0-3266 GCA_035317445.1 Puia sp. | reverse complement strand
ACAGGAATAGATGCAAAAAAAAGAAAGCAGTACAAATACCACCAGCTTTGGAATACGCTGCGCAACCACACAAAATTTTACCGGTTGCACGAGTTCGGCAAAACACTCCCTACCATACGCCAGCAACTGGAAAAGGATATTTCGCTGCCGGGCATGCCTTTGCAAAAAGTATTGGCTACAGTGGTCAGTTTAATGGAACGCACAAACATCCGCATCGGCAGCAACCTTTACGAAAAATTATATGGCTCTTTCGGCCTTACGACCCTGAAGGATAAACATGTCAAGATCACCGGAAGCCAACTGCGTTTTACCTTTAAGGGAAAAAAAGGTGTTTCGCATGACATCACGATCAGGAATAAAAAACTTTCATCGATCGTGCAGAAATGCAAGGATATTCCGGGAAAAGAATTGTTTCAGTATTACGATGAATTTGGCCAGCGGAATTGCATTGACTCAGGAATGGTCAACGACTACATAAAGAATTTATGCGGGTACGATTTCACCGCCAAGGATTTCAGAACCTGGTCTGGCACCGTACAGGCATTTATGGCGTTTAAAGAATTGGGCTATGGTGAAACGGATTCAGAAACAAAAAAGAAAACCGTTGAGGTTATTAATATCGTTGCCTCGCGTTTAGGCAATACAAGAAATGTTTGCAAAAAATATTATATTCATCCCGCCATCCTGGTATTGTATGAAAATAAGATCCTGGACAAATATTTCAATAAAATGGAGGAGATTGAAAAAGTGATGGCCTTCGACCTCACCGTTGAAGAAAAAATAGTAATGAATATCCTGGAAGAATACACCGTCTCCCTCCCCGCATAATCATTCGCACATCAAGTCTATCTCATCATATTATCCGGATGGCTTTCCACTTCATTGATGGCTGCATCCAACAATGTTTCGGACTCTACGATCCAGCCGGGGAGCAATCCCCCTTTTATTTTCCATTGTCCATCCACTTGTTCCATTGACCAAATGAAGCGATTGCCGCGCTCGTCACCAATGTCTACATTATATATTTTACTTTCTGGCGTAGGTTTTCGGAAGTTGAATTCCTTGAGTTGCCCATTCACTTTAATCAGGCGGGAAAATTGAATATTTTTATTATAAAGCACGGCTTTTTCCTTTTGTGGTAAGTTTGCAAACTTACGTTATTGCAGGCAAAATGATTTTGATAAATTCCCATCCGTAACAAATAATTTACATAGCAGAATCAGGGAGCGAAATGGGGAAAAAAATCCCCCTCGACCTTTCAGTCTGAATGACTTATAAAGACCGGGCACGGCGTATCGAACAACACCGGCACGGGGAGGCAAAGTGCCTGGATCTGCCGGTCTGGGCCCGCTGGGGTCCGGTTGTTCCACAGGGGGGATCGTAGGAGGCGGATTTTCGGGTAATTCAGGACCCGGCTTCGGAACAGGATTTTCAGCGGGGCCGGGATCAGTCGCGGTGAAAAGCAAGTAGCTTATTTCTTTCATGACAAGGTTTATGAATGAGGTTCAAAATACCTGCCAAAAAAACCCGAGCAAATGAATTATTTTCTTTCAAAGGAAAATCATGCTGAAGGTAATTCCATGTTAGTGAATAAATAAAAGTTATGCCCAGGTTAAAAAGGAAAAGATAAAAAGTGTTGTGAATTACTCCTGTGAAAAATCCTACTCAATTTGAGCATAAAATGAAGGAGTTGTTTCCATATTAACCCAGCACGTAAGATCTGTGTTAATACGAAAACAACCCTTTCATTCCTGTGGGTTATTTCCGTGATCCCTTTCTTCCGTTTTCTTCCATTTCCATGTCCTGACGGTCTTCCTGCCTGTCTTCTTTTTTCATCGTACCTGCTTTTTCGGCGTACTTGCCAGCGGCCTTGCCTGCATACTCATTTGCTTTCTTGTGATGGCCCTGCGCAGCCTGCGCATGATGCGCCGCCTTTTCATGATTGCCTTCAGATGCATGCTTCGCCGCTGTTCTGTGGTGCTTGGCTGCCTCTTCGTGATGTTCGGCAGCCTTTTCGTGATTTTTTTGTGGCATGTCGTTAGATATTTTAATGTTACATGAGGAAAATCCCCTTGTATCGATCTAAAAATTTCATGCCAGCGATTATAGGGATGACTCAGTATCCGGCAGGGATAATTTTGTATGCTTAAGTATATAATCTTCCCTGTTTGGATGGGGATGCAGGTCAAGATTGAGTTCGATCCAGCCGCCGGATTTTTCTATTTCGTCAATTTGTTCCGGGGTATACCTTTCAAAGGCATCTTTAATAAACACATACCAAAGCTTAAAATCAAAATGCTCATCTGTCGACCGATATGTTTTATTATGCGTATGAATGACGATGTCCATGAATTTTCCTGAATGGAATTTTAGTCCGTATTTTTTTGAAGCGAATGCGGTCTCGCGATTTTGTTAGGATTTAGATTGGGCAAAAAGACGGTCAGGATGCCGATCAGCGGCAGGAACGCGCAAACCTGGTACACGTACTGGATATTTGTCTTGTCGGCCAGTATCCCCAACAAGGCCGAGCCCAATCCGCCCATCCCAAAGGCAAACCCAAAGAACAGGCCAGACACCAGGCCAAGATTGCCAGGGAGCAATTCCTGCGCATATACCAGGATGGCAGAAAAAGCCGACGCGAGGATCAGCCCGATAAAAACAGTGAGCACGCTTGTCCAAAGCAAATTCATGTGCGGGAGCAATAGTGTAAATGGCGCTACGCCCAGGATAGAGAACCAGATCACATATTTTCTTCCGAACCGGTCGCCCAGCGGCCCGCCGGCGATTGTACCCGCCGCGACAGAAAAAAGAAAAATAAAAAGATGTAGCTGGGCGTCCCGGACAGACAGGTGAAATTTATCGATCAGATAAAAGGTATAATAACTGGTCATGGATGCCAGGTAAAAATATTTCGAAAAAATCAGCACAAGCAGGATCAATACCGTACCAATAATTTTTTTTCTCGACAAGGCCGGTCTTTCCGCAATTTTTCCAGCCAGCTCCCTTTTGCCTTTGCGCAGTCCCCGTTGTTGACTGTACCAATTGCCCACGTTGATCAGGACCACAATAGCGATCAGGGGGATCAGGGCGAACCAAAGGATTACGGATTGGTCGCGCTGTACAATAATTAGTGCGGCCAGTAAGGGACCGATGGAGCTTCCTGCATTGCCGCCCACCTGGAAAATAGATTGCGCCAGGCCCCTTCTTTCACCCGCCGCCAGATTAGCGACCTTGGAAGCTTCGGGATGGAATACCGAAGATCCCGT
>DATHGW010000266.1:0-5838 GCA_035317445.1 Puia sp. | reverse complement strand
CATGCTGTTCCAGCTCCACACGGCCACGGGGAAATTAAAAGCCGCAATAATACCAACGATACCCAGGGGATGCCATTGCTCATACATGCGGTGCGCGGGTCTTTCGCTGTGCATGGTCAATCCGTGCAACTGACGGGAAAGCCCAACCGAAAAATCGCAGATATCGATCATTTCCTGTACTTCACCCAAACCTTCCTGCAGGCTCTTGCCCATTTCATAAGAAACCAGCCTGCCCAGTGCGTCTTTTTTTTCACGCAGGGCTTCGCCGATCTGCCGTACAATTTCTCCTCTTTTGGGGGCGGGCCACCGGCGCCATTCGATAAAAGCTTTTTGCGCTTGGCCGATGACGGCCTCATAGGCCTTGATATCCGTGCTGGTTACCGTGGCGATTTTTTTCCCGTCAACAGGAGAAAAAGATTCGATCAGCGGGCCCGTGGCATCAAGCCAGGTTGAGCCGGTTGAAGTTCCTTTATTGTCTGTATCGATGTGTAAAGCCTTGAGAAATTCCATGATGTTGAAATTCTGCGCAAGTTAGCGCTTTAGTTGATTGGTTGATTGGTTGATGGGTAAGTTGATAGGTTGATAAGTTGATAAGTTATTTGTCATGAACAACTATTTCTTATTTGTTGTTAACTATCAACTTATCAACAACAACAGCAAGAACCGGGTAGGCGCGCCGCTCAAACAGGTCTACTTTTACGTCGTCAATAAAAATGTGGTCAATAAAAAACATCAAAATGAACGCGCAAGAGAAGACCGATTATAACCGGATAGCAGAGGCCATCGGGTATTTAAATGACAATTTCAAATCGCAGCCGGGACTTGAAGAATTGGCGGGTAAAATTCACGTGAGCCCTTTTCATTTCCAACGTTTGTTTACCGAATGGGCCGGGGTCAGCCCAAAGAAATTCCTGCAATATATTACTATTGAACATGCCAAGAAAATGCTCAAAGAGAAAAATGCCAGTTTATTCGATACTGCATTTGATAGCGGACTTTCCGGCACAGGAAGACTGCACGATCTCTTCATCAATATTGAAGGCATGACGCCGGGTGAATATAAAAACGGCGGAGAAAGCCTTGCCATCAACTACAGTTTCGCTGAATCTCCATTTGGCAATATCCTGGTGGCTTCTACGGATAAGGGTATATGTCATATTGCTTTCGCTGATGAAGAAACAGCTGCCTTCACAGCACTGCAGGATATGTTTCCCAATGCGGCATTCAGACAGGTGGTGGACCTGGCACAACAGCATGCACTCTATATTTTTACACAGGACTGGAAAAAACTCAACCAGATCAAACTTCACCTGAAAGGGACCGCGTTTCAATTGAAAGTCTGGGAAACCCTTTTGAAGATCCCCATGGGCAAATTGTCAAGCTATGGACAAATTGCAAAACAGATCCATCTTCCGAATGCCTCAAGGGCAGTGGGGACGGCCATCGCAGAGAATCCCGTCGCATTCCTGATCCCTTGTCACCGGGTGATTCAATCCACGGGTGTATTTGGACAATATCATTGGGGGAGTGTGCGCAAGAAGGCCATGATCGGATGGGAAGCCGCCCGCACGGAGGATAACGCATAGATCTTTTCAGCCGAGTTTGTTCTCCATAGCAGAAAAAAAACTGTCGCTATAACTTACGCCAATGGGGATCTCTTTCTCGCCAATCTTGATTTTGCTTTTGCTTACATGATCGATCTTACTGATGGGAGCAATATAAGAACGATGTACACGCACGAATTCATTGGAGGGCAGCTTTTGCATGATTGTTTTCAGCGTCATTAAGGTGAGCACTGATTTATGGGGAAGATAAATCTTGATGTAGTCGTCGAGTCCTTCAATATATAATATGTCTTTCAGATTAATTTTTACCATCTGGTAATCTGATTTTACAAACAGGTATCCCTCATGCAATTCCTGGTTGTTCAGGTAGTCTACGTATTCTTTGGCTTTGTAGACTGATTTTAGGAAACGGTCATATTCTATCGGTTTAAGCAGGTAGTCAATGGCATCGACATTAAATCCTTCCACCGCATATTCACTGAATGCCGTGGTAAAAACAACTGCCGTGTTCTTTGAACTGATGCTCTTCGAAAATTCAATGCCATTGATGTCGGGCATCTGGATGTCGAGGAATAAGATATCGATCCGCGTATTGTCCAGCATTTGCCTGGCTTCAAAGGGATCGGTAAAACTTCCCTTCAGTTCAAGGAAATAAATTTTGGCAATGTATTTTTTGATGACCTCGAGAGCAAGTGGTTCATCGTCGACGGCTATGCAGGTGAGCATTATAATGTCATGTTTAAGTGAATAGCATAAGTTGAGGATTCGTCGGTAATATTGAGTTGATATTGGTTTTCGTACAACAGTTGCAATCTTCTGCGTGCGTTCTGTATGCCGATTCCGGTGTTGGCGGATAGTTTCAGCATGGAATTGACATGCTTGTTATTTTTTACCCGGAAATCCAATGTGCCGTTTTCTGTTTCCAGGAGAATGTCGATCGGCGACAGTTCCCTGGTGCTGATGCCGTATTTAAAAGCATTTTCGATAAAGGGAAGGAATAGGAGGGGGGACACTTGCTTACCCGTAATATCACCAGCAACGGTAAAACTGACCAGGGTCTTATTGGTGCTACGCATTTTCTGCAGCTCAATGTAATCGCTGATAAATTGTATTTCTTTTTCCAGTGGTACCAAATCGTTTTTCGCTTCTGTCAAAACATAGCGCATGATGCTCGAAAGTTTCATGACTGCGGGAGCCGTTAGCTCAGACCTGTCTGCCGCCAGCGAATAAATATTATTCAGCGTATTAAAGAGAAAGTGTGGATTGATCTGTGCCTTCAGGAAAGAAAGTTCTGTATTCAGTTTTTCATTTTCAATCTGTTTGCTTCTTCTTTCTGACTGGAGCCATTGGTTGATTACCTTAATACCGGTGCTGAAAATGAACACCAGCAGGAAAATAGAGATGGATCCTGGCGACAGAAGTGGGGGCCGGAAATTTCTTGGCCGGTTCGACCGGATGGCCGAACCTATTTTAAGGATATCTCCAAAAAAATACTGGTAAAGCCGGGGAAACATGCCTACAAATATCAGCAGGCAAAGAATGATGATCGTATACGCCAGCGTCTTTTTTCTTTCCAGTACCCGCGGAATAAGCACAGCGGAATTAAAATAATAAAACGCGATATAGAATATGTTGATGAGAATAAAATACAGGTTGAATGCCTGTTCTGGAAAATATCCACTTTCTTTTGGCCGTGGGAAAAAAACCAATGGAAGCATTAAAAAACACGCCCAGGCCGCGATGTGAATACTGATGTGGAGTACTTTCTTGTTCATAATAGGGAGCCGGGGTCAAAATTATCGTTCTTTTAATTAGAAGCACGTTAAAGCTGGATGGAACTGGGGTTGTTCCTGATGTAAATAGATGAATGCCGCATTAATATCGGTGAATGGAGGATTGCAATATCAACTATCTTTTAGCCCATCTAGCCTCAGGCTAGATAGGCTAAAAGATAGTTGTTTTAAAAATTAAGCGCGAGTTTTGCAAAAAGCCTCATGCCATTGAATCCCATCTGAACGGAATCCCAGGGACCGCCGGATTCATTGTCTTCTGCCCATCCTTTCGCAAGGGGATTGACACCCAGGTCAGGATGAACATTGAATAAATTGTCGGCACCGACATATACACTGACTTTTCTTGAGAACCTATAAGAGAAAAATAAATCGGTAACCAGTTTTCCGTTGTAATTAAATACTTCCGGAACCAGTACATTGGGATCAGCATCTGTTGGCACCATTGGGTTGATCCCGGTCTGGTTAGGGTTGTCAGCTGTGGCAGATCCAAAGCCCATCAGTTTGATCTTTCCATAATAGGTAAGGTGGGTTCCTACACCAAATTTGTTGACATCATATTCCAGGCTCAAAGAAAATTTTGCGTTGGGCGCCGACGCCAGCAGGAAGGCTTCTTCCCTGTCGCTGAAGAAAGTTTTCTGATTCAGCACGGTTCCGTTGAGTGCGACGGGTATATGTACCGCGTCGATGGTCATGTGCTGAACATTGCCCGCCAACAATACTTTGAACGTTTTTCTTCCCCAGCTTTTGCTGTAATCTGCAACGATATCTACACCGTAGTTGGTGGTATTAACCGCATTGTCAAAAAACTGTACCGTGGAAACTTCGGCAGGCACCTGGTCCGTAAAAGAAGGAGGCAAGGTGGTGTCGTATTTGCTAAACAATCCAGACAATACAATCCTGTTCTTCACTTGAACAAGGTAACCATCTACGGTAAATGTCAGGCCTTTTGCCGCCTTCCAGCTGAAACCAACACTGCCGTTCACAGAGGTTTCCTGCTTCAGGTTTGGAATGCCGGCTGCGCGGGTGATCGGGTCATTGTTGCTTGCGATGCGTGATTGAACCAACTGACCTCCGCTGAACGAAGTGAGCGTATTGCTAAAATTGATCTGCTGCAGGGATGGCGCGCGATAGCCGGTACTGACCGATCCCCTGAGCACGAAATCGGGCGTTACCTTATAACGTGTGGCTAATTTATAGGTACTCACAAATCCGAAATCTGAATAATTCTCCAGGCGAATGGCGCCGTCAAGCAGCCATTGACTGGTAACATTCAGTTCTGCATCTGCATAAAATCCAACATTGGACCGGTCAGCTGTTTTGACGTCTGCCGGACTAAAACCGGGAAATCCCTGCGACCCGGTTGCGGGCACCCTTGATGAGTCACCGTTGCCATCACCCACAAGATTCTGATAGATGATGGGTTGATTGTCATTCATTGATCCGTAGGATCCGAATTCACCCGCATATATGGCATATCGTTCATACCTGTATTCAGCTCCAAAAGCCAGGTTGAGGCCCTGCGCCACAGTAGAGAATGATTTACTAAAATCCAGGTTGAGTGTGTTTTGAAGGAATGAAAACCCTCCATCATCAAAATGGGTGGGTGTGATGGAGCCTATATTGGAAGCATTGTATGTTTTATCGCCATAGTAGTGAAAATCGTTCCTTCCAATCGTATTGCTCAGATCCCACTGCCAATTCTTACCCGCGTCACCCCTGACGCCCAATGCAAGCGACATGTCTGTGATATGCGTTTGTATATGGGGGTTATAATAGGTTTCTCCGTCTCCGGATACATGCATGATCGACGGATCGGGTATCAAATCCCCACCCGCAGTCGCGGGAAAACGTTCAGGCTTTGCGCTGTAATTCCTGCTATACGCGTATGCGTCCGATGCTTTATAATTATATCCGCCAAAAGAATAGAAAGTTGTTTTCCCACTCGCGCTGGTGGGGACTTCCAAATTGAACATAATGCCGGCGGTAGTCAAAGATCCGTCCCCAAAAGCCCTTCTGCCGGTATTCAGGTAGGGCGTAGCATTTTTCTTATTCATCCAATCCGCTGTATCTACCTGCCTGTAGGTTTTGGCCAGGTTGAGTATATCAACGGATATGTTGACGAATCCACCATTCTTGCCCAGGGCGAAACCATTGTTTACAGATAGCGCCAGGGTACCACCGTCGATGGCATTCCCGGAATAATATTGATTGCCTGCATTGAATTTTCTGGCATTGTATTGAAAATCGTTATAGCCGCTCCAGCCGCCATTGATGGACCAATGATTGATGTCTTTTTTCAGGATGATATTGATGACACCCGCGATGGCATCCGAACCATATTGCGCGGAAGCGCCATCCCTTAGAATTTCAATCCTGTCGACCGCAGATTCCGGAAACGAGTTGAGATCGGCGCCGGAATTTCCTCTTCCACGCGTACCAAACAGGCCGACAAATGCAGTTTGATGCCTTCTCTTGCCATT
>DATHGW010000265.1:0-2250 GCA_035317445.1 Puia sp. | reverse complement strand
TTCATCTAAGAAATGATATTCAAACGGGCGATGTGGGACAAGCGTTTTCCATTTTGATTGCAGGAACGAAATATCCTGCGCCATATTATTACCAGTCAGTTTTACCAGTAAGGCATTGCCCCTGCCCTCGGTAAAAAGCACAAGCGGCCTGATGGGATTATGCAATGAGGAGAAATGAAAATCGCTTACCACTCCCCTCACATAGCCGGGACGCTGATTGCCCAGGAACATTTTTTTGCCGATGGCTTCCGCGGGACTCCAGCCAAGGGTACGGGCGGCCGATTCATTCAGGATATAGTGGTATGTTATATTTTTTTGTTCTTCTGCATCTACCACATCTTTAACATCCTGGCTGGTAAAGTCCGAACCTGAAATAATTTTAATTCCTGTAGTGCGTACAAAATCTTCATCTACCGGGTCGGCCGTCACCATGAGCTGGGTCTCTTCGGTCGTGCTGGCGCTTCGCATGTTATAACCGCCACGGATATCTGTAGGTGCGCTCCTTGCCAGGCTGATACTGCTGATGCCGGGATTAGACTTGAACTCGGTCTTAATGCTGTTGAGGTTTTGTATCATTTTCTGGTCCGCCGGCAACACGATCACATGATCGCGGTCGAATCCCAATTTCTTGTGTTGAATATAATGCAACTGGCTTTGCATGATCATCGTGGTTACGATCAGCACAACCGATATGGCAAACTGAAAGATAAGAAGGGATTTGCGCAGCCAAACGCCCTGGCCGGTATTCTTAAAAGATCCCTTCAACACTTTCACCGGCTGGTAGGCAGCCAATATAAATGCTGGATAACTGCCTGCCAGAAAACTGATGAATATGATGACTGCCGGCAGGAAAATCAATGTAAAGGATGAAAGCAGGGCTGCGGGTTTAATTTGTTTTTCAGCCAATTGATTGAAGAACGGTAGCAGCAGGATGGCCAGGAATACGCTGATGATCGAAGCCACTACAGACAAAACCAGCGACTCGCCGATGAATTGCCGGAAGATCTGTTGCTTATAAGCACCCGCCACCTTGCGGATGCCTACTTCTTTTGCTCTTTCCATCGATCTGGCCGTGCTCAGGTTGATATAAGTGAAACAGGCGATCAATAAGATCAGCAGGGCAACAGCGCCGGTGATATAAATGTACGTGATGCTGTTGTTGGGCTCGAAGCCATCGTAAGGGGAATAAAGATGAACCTTCAGGTAGGGTTCCAATTCATAAGTTATATAGTCTGATCCAGTCATTTCTTTGGCCATTTCTTTTTTCATGAAAGCTGGGATCTTGGCCTGCAAGGGAGCAATCAGGCGCTCATTTTTCAAAAGCAGGTAAGTAGTATAGTTTGCGTCGTAATATGTATCTTCCTGGGTGACGCCCAGAGAGGAAAAAGAAGCAAGGAAGTCGAATTTGATTTGAGAATTCGCAGGGCAGTCTTCCATAATGCCGGTAACCTGGTAGGGGATGGCGTCGGCGCCTATGTTGATGGTCTTTCCAACGGGATCTTGTCCGGTAAACCATTTTTTTGCCGTGGAACGCGTCAGCAATACCTTGTTGATTCCCGACAATGCTTCTATTGCATTTCCTTCCAGTACCCTGAAGGAAAACATATTGAAGAAAGTGGAATCAGCGTACATGAACCTGGGCTCGTTCAACAGCTTGTCATTGAATTTTACAATCCTGCTTGTCAGGGACATCCGGACAGCTTCTTCCACCTCCGGAAAATTCTTTTTGAATGAAGGACCCACTTTGGTGCTGGTAAAGTCTCCTTTATTCACCGAACCGCCAAAGCCGTATTCCATGATCACGCGCACCATCCTGCCGCCTTTTTCCTGCGAACGATCATAACTTAATTCATGTTTGACATACAAAGCCATCAACAGACAGCAGGTAAGCCCGACCGTAAGTCCCAGCAGGTTGATTGCAGAGAACACTTTGTTTTTCCAAAGATTCCTCATCGCGATTTTCAGATAGTGCCTGATCATGACATTTGCATTAAGATTTTTTTATATTTAGTATCTACAACAAGGCCTTAGTTAACCCAAAGCGCTATTCAGCGCGTAGGGTGTTCACCGGATTGGCGATAGCAGCCCGGATAGCTTTCAGCGCAACAATGGTTAATGCAAAAACAAGACAGCCCCCTCCAGCAACGATGAATATCCAGGCGTTGATGCTGATCCTGTAATTGAAATCTTCCAGCCAGTGATTCATCGCCCACCAGGCAATGGGTGAGGCAATAAGGATAGAAAGCACAA
>DATHGW010000264.1:0-5350 GCA_035317445.1 Puia sp. | reverse complement strand
GAACCGTGGTGATCCCGAAGGTCGCGGCAGAAACATAATCAGCATATTGTTTTGCATTGGCCATCTTAACCAGGTGCGTGGCGCTTTGTATGCCAACATTTCCACTATAAGAAATTTGCATTTTCCCCCTGGCGCCTTGTTTTGTTGAGATGAGGATAACGCCATTGGATCCACGCGCACCATAGATTGCAGTGGAAGAAGCGTCTTTCAGAATATCCACGTTCACAATATCGGCGGTATTGATATTGGTGATATCGCTGGTAATGATCCCGTCCACTACATAGAGCGGTTCGGCACCCCCGATCAGTGAGCCCGTACCCCTGATCCTTACCGATGGCTGGGAACCGGGCTGACCACTGCTGGTGATCTGTACGCCGGCGACCTTGCCCTGCATGGCCTGCGTGGCGGTTAATACCGGTTGCTTCACCAATTCAGAACCTTTGACCGTTGCAGTCGCGCCGGTAACGTCTATTTTCCGCTGGCTGCCATAACCCACCACGACAACCTGGTCAAGCGCCTTCGATGACTGTTCCATTTTGATGTTGAGGACAGATTGGCTATTGACGGGAATTTCCTGGTCCACGTATCCGATATAGGAAACCACCAGGGTTCCGTTTTCCGGAACGGTGAGTGTAAAGGACCCGTTGTTATCCGTGGTCGTTCCCCTGGATGTACCCTTCAGCGTGACAGATACTCCTGACAATATTTCTCCACTGGCGCCCGTGATTTTGCCGGTGACCTGTATGTCCTGCAGGGCAGGCAGCCTGGATAAGACCACGATCAGGTTATTCTCCAGCAGTTTGTAGGTAAGGTCCTTTCCTTCAAATATTTTATTCAGCACTTCTTTGATGCCGGTGTTGCTCACGTCGATGCTCACTTGCTCCTGGATATCCTTTAACCTGCTGTTGTACAAAAAACGGTATACGCCTTGTTTTTCGATGTTGGTAAAGACTTTGGAGATGGCTGTGTTATCCAGCTTCAGGGTAATGTCGGTCTGCCCTTTGACCGTCGCAGACACCTGAAGTGAACCCAGCAGGACCAGAAGAAAACTCAATTTCATAACCAAAAGAAACTTTTTAATGGCATAGGAACGCGGGCTCCCAATCGTTAAACTTTTTTTCATACATTTATCATTGTGGGTTATAAAAAAGGAAACTTGTATTGCCACCACGCATGCTCAAGTTTCGTCGCGTAACCTCCGGGAAATGTTAGCGCATTTCCCGTTTTCTTATGAACTGTTGCAAGCCATATTGTTCTTTTATATTATTTAAGGATCATGATCTCATTGCGCTGCATTTTGTAATGAAAGCCTCCGCCCGGTTTTCCGGTTGTCAACTGCAGGGCGTCCAGGGCCTGCTGGATGGTTTCATTTTCAAAACTGCCTGTAAAATGCAGTGTATCTCTTTGTGAGTCATCAAACCGGATGGTCATGCCATACCATCTTTCCATTTCCTGCGCCAGCACCTTAAATGACTTGTCTGTGAAAACCAGTTTATTCTGCATCCAGGCCGTTTCCACAATGGAACTATCTGATTTCAGGTAACTCAGGTGACTGATCGACACCATCGGTTCATTTGCCGGTTTGGCGGCGGCCTTTCCTGGGGTAATCAAGGGCTCTTCTTCGTTCGATACCACGATCTTTTCGTTCGGCCTGAGGATGAGTTTTTCAGATGGCCTGTCTTTTAGCGTCACTTCGATGCTTCCCCTGATCAGGCTGGTCTCCATGGTTTTTTCCCCGGGGTAGGATTTGACGTTAAAAGCAGTACCCAGCACTTTGATCTGCATTTTACCTGTATAGATGATAAAGGGTTTTTCGGTGTTTTTCTGAACATCAAAAAAGGCCTCGCCGCTGAGGTTCACTTCGCGCAGGCTGCTGCCATAGTTCTTGTTGTAACTCAGTTTGCTACCAGCATTCAGCCAAACCTGGCTGCCATCCGGAAGCAGTAGCTTGGTGCGTGAACCGTTGCGGGTGGATATTTCGCTGTTGGTTATTGGCTTGCCGGCTGCCGGTACCAGGAGCCTGGCTGCGAAGAATATGCTGAAAAGCAAAACAATTCCTGCGGATAAAAAAAATATCTTCCTTTTATTTTTTTTAGGTGCCCGGGCTGGATTGATGTTTTCGTCGGGGAAATGAATACCCAGCTTTTGCATGGCGCCAATATGCCTTCCATAGGCTTCCAGGGCCTCCTCCGAAGCAGGAGACTGGTTGGAATGCCATAAATCGGTGATGGTTTGCATGGGATAATGTAAATCAGGATTACTATGCAATAAAGATTCCAGCATACTCAATTCTTCTTCCGAAGCCTCCCCGGACAATTTTTTTGCGATCAGATTCCAAATAATTTCTTTTCCCATGATGTTTTGGATGTATACAGGACAGGAGGAATGAAGAAAACCCCCAAAGCGGGGCAGCATTTTCCGCAGGTTAACGGTTGCCCAGAGAGGATGGAATGCTCCGGTGAAGGTGAAAATCCACGGCATCGCCAATCCTTTGTAGAGCTATAGCCAATTGATTTTCAACAGTCTTAACGGAGATGTTCATGATCTCGGCGACCTCTTTGTATTTGAGTCCATCTTCTTTAACGAGTTTAAAGACCAGCTGGCATTTTGGTGGAAGCGCATAAATGGCTTTTTGAATCCGGTTCATCATTTCGGCGGTGATCATCAATTGTTCCGGGTCGAAGTAAAGCGCCTTCATGCTGAGGGCGGATTCGTCGATGTTTTCGGTGGCCAGTCTTTTTTGTTTCTCGATATGATTCAGGGAAAAATTGCGGGTAGCCACGTACAGATACACTTTCAGGTTCCTGATCCGATCTATTTCCTTTCTTTTTTCCCAAAGCTTGATGAAGACATCGGAAAGGATTTCTTCTGCAGGTTGTTTTGACTTCACGAAAGCAAAGGCAAAATGATAGAGGTAGGCATACAAACCGAGAAATAGTTCCTTATACGCCTGGTGATCCTCATGAAAGGCGATGCGGGTTTGTAAATATTGTATTCGGGCAGCAGCAATCATTGGAATTGATAAAGATACATCCGATTTCAATCTTCGTTATGGGAACGCAATGAATGGACAAGAAACAAGCATCCATAGCTGCTTTTTGAAACGTTAAGAAGGACGGTCGGTGAATTGGCGCCCATTATATTTTCGCGCTTGCCCCGAATATTATATTTTTGCAGGCGCCTGAAAAGGCTGCAACCTCATCCCCGATGGGGTTCGGACCCTTAGCTCAGCTGGTTAGAGCATCTGACTCATAATCAGAGGGTCGCTGGTTCAAGCCCAGCAGGGTCCACGTGTTGGGAGTTGACAGTTGACAGTTAATAGTTGACGGAGTGGAGAGATGACAGTGGGCGGTTAACAGTTGACAGGAAGGTTGATTGTTAACCGTTGACATGTACTGCCATCTCTTATATCTATCTGTCAACTATTAACTGTCAACTGTCAACTCCCTGCACGGGCTTTAACCTTTTATTAACCCTAAGAAAAATACTTTTGTCACTCAAACCAAAATATGTACAAATTTTTCGCTGTTGCATTTGTTCTGCTGATCACAACTGCTGCCTTCGCTCAAAAAGATTCCACCGTCACGCATAAACCTCCGGTAAAAAAAGAAAAGAAAGATTGGAGCAAGGTATTGCTTGGCAACCGCTCCAATGATCACCTGGTCATCCAGCTTGGTTATGACAACTGGGTGGGTGCGCCGGACAGCATCAAGATTACCGGCATCGGCAGGAGTTTCAATTGGTATTTCATGTTTGATTTTCCTTTCAAGACTGATCCCCGGTTCAGCGTGGCTGCCGGGTTGGGTGTGGGCTGGAGCAATATTTACTTCGATAAGCAACAGGTTTTGGTGGCTTCGTTGAATCCAACCCTGGCCTTTCCGGATAATGCGGGGTCAAATCATTTTAAAAAATATAAACTGGTGACGGCCAATCTGCAACTGCCGATAGAATTGCGCTTTGCGCTCGACCCCGAAAATACCAATCAGAGCTGGAAGTTTGCCGTAGGGATAAAAGTGGGGACCATGCTGAGCGGCTATACCAAGGCAAAAAATCTGCTCAACAGTGCCGGCCAGCCCATTAATAATTATATTGAAAAAGAAGTCTCGAAAAAATATTTCAACACTACCAGCCTGATCGGAACCTTCAGGATCAGCTATGGGGTGCTCGGCATTTTTGCCCAATACCAGCTCAGCCCGCTGATCAAGAACGGACTGGGTCCCACCATCAACCCTTATTCCATTGGATTTCAGATTAGTGGACTGTAATGGCTGATCAGGGTTATCTTTGCGTTCAAATTTTGAGGATTGTTAGAAAAAAAGCAGATCATAGAAGGGGAAGAGCATGCGGTGCTGGTGGGTGTTATCCAAAAAGATCAAACAGACCATCAGGTTAATGAATACCTTGATGAGCTGGCCTTCCTGGCCGAGACAGCCGGCGCCATTACATTAAAAAGATTCACACAGAAGTTACCCCATCCCGACAGCAAGACCTTTATTGGTAAGGGAAAACTGGAAGAGATCAGGAAATACGTTGAGGGCAAGGATGTGCGCATTGCCATTTTCGATGACGAACTTTCCGGTTCACAGATCACAAATATCGAGAAGGTGCTTAATGTAAAGACGATCGACCGGTCGGACCTCATCCTGGATATTTTTGCCCGCCGCGCCAAAACGGCCCAATCACGACTTCAGGTGGAGCTGGCGCAATACCAGTATCTACTGCCCCGTCTCCGCGGCATGTGGAGTCACCTGGAAAGGCTGGGTGGTGGTATCGGAACCAGGGGTCCGGGTGAAACCGAAATAGAAACTGACCGTCGTATCGTTCGCGAAAAGATATCCCTCTTACGGCGACGCCTGAGCGAAATTGACAAACAGGCCATCACACAACGCAAGGAGCGTAAGGAAATGATCCGCCTGGCGATGGTAGGATATACCAATGTAGGGAAGTCTACCTTAATGAACCTGCTGGCCAAGAGCGATGTCTTCGCAGAAAATAAATTATTCGCCACGCTGGAAACCACCACGCGCAAAGTGGTTTTTGAGAATACGCCGTTTTTGCTGAGCGACACGGTTGGGTTCATCCGCAAGCTGCCTCATCACCTGGTAGAAAGTTTCAAGAGCACGCTCGATGAAGTGCGCGAGGCCGATATCCTGTTGCATGTGGTCGACATCTCGCATCCGCGTTATGAAGAGCAGATGGGAGTGGTTGGCAAGACGCTGCAGGATCTGAAGGTCGATGACAAGCCCACGCTGGTCATTTTTAATAAGATCGACCAGTATGAGGCCAATACCTTCGATGACTGGCTGGAAGAAGCGGTAAAGAACGAGATCATGAGCGAGCTGCGGGAACG
>DATHGW010000263.1:0-2164 GCA_035317445.1 Puia sp. | reverse complement strand
GGTGATATTTAACCGGCGGAAAACCCTTGTAATTCTTGGGTAGAATAGCACCGCGCCGGTCAATCCATGCGGCGGGATCGTAAGTTTTTTGATAGGATTTGGTCCTGCTTATGCTGATCTCCCATTCCAATTTTTCCATTGTCCATTCAAAACAAGATAGGTTCCAATCGAGCAGGAAATGAAAAGGCTTCTTGTAAAGGGCTGCCAATTCATCCCTGTAAAATTCAAACCAGGGCGAGCGGTTGTATGCCGATTCCAGGCTTCTCCAATGCTGTAATTGCCAGGATTGGCGGTTGGCAATCCGCACCTCCTTCATCAATGTTTTCTGATTCCTGCCCTGTTCAACAGGAACGCTCAAAACAGAAACTCCATTGGCATTTGCCATCAGCAACCGGTTGCGAAAACTCATTTTCTGGAAATGATCATATTGTTCAAAAACTATATTTGATAATTGGCACGAACCCTTATAGCAGGTAAGCGGCGGAAAATATTGTGATTCAATGATTAATTTCATTTTCTATAAGATAGTTGCAAGTTCAGCTAAAAAATCAAAATAAATTCGGTTCTGATGCAAATTCGCTCGATTTTTTGATTCAATAAAGATTAATATAAAATTATCTATTATTTTGAACATCAAGTAAATAATCAAAAATTAATTATACTAATGAAATTTGCCATTGAACTGCACAAAATCGAACAGGGCATGAGCAAAATGAGCTAAAATAATTAGCATAGAAAAAATACCATAATTTGGGCAATCACATATCAGTTTACGGTAGCCGTTTTTAAAGATTTTAGTAAATGGGTTTGTCACTACACTGATAGGTTTTCTGGCCTTCCCTTCGCTCCTTATTATCGCCAACCCGGCAAATGCTAAAAGGATTAGAGAAGGTTATTCAGTTGTTTGACGGCCTCCTTTTCCTGGGCGGAAGAAAGCGTAACCGGCATACAATAGGTTCCGCCAGTCCTGTGGGCTATCATGCTGAAGCTTATTCCTGAGTTTCAGGAATATCTTTAGGTTTATCCGGAGAATAATCCTTGATGCATCCTCAATGCCTCCTCTTTGGGTACTCTTTGCTTCCTCGGATTCCGAGTACCCAAAGAGTACCCAAAGAGTACCCAAAGAGGAGGCAAAGAGGACAAACCGAGGAGAAGCTGGCGTTCGTACCAAGTTTTATCGAAGACCGTCACATTTTTGAACGGACGGAGCGGACGCAGATATATATTTGCTTTACCGGTCATCCTCTCTATGAACAGTAAACTGTCAACCGTCATCTAAAACGGCGGGGGACTAATTGCTGTCCAACCTCCGTCTATGATCAGTGTCTGACCCGTAATATGTTTTGATTGTGGAGATACGAGAAAGAGTGCGGCATGGGCAATATCCAGGGGAGTGGCGGGACGACCCATGGGCGTGATGGAGGACCAGATTTTTTCGTAGCCTGGATCATCAACGGTTCGTTCTGTTAGCGTGGCGCCCGGTGCGATACAGTTTACATTGATCTGGTAAGGTGATAATTCAATGACCAGGTTTTTAGCCAGCATTTCCAGGGCGGCCTTGGTCATTCCGTAAGCGGCCAGGTCCTTATGCGCCTGATGCCCTGTAACAGAAGACATAAATAAGATGCTGCCTCCGTTTCCCTGCATGCGCATGTTGAGCGCAGCCTGTTGCGCGAGGTGAAAACTTCCACCCAGGTTCAGGTCCATAACTTTATAAAAAGATTCGGGAGAGTAGGTAAAGAAATCGCCAAACAAAGTAATTCCTGCGTTGGCGATCGCGATGTCCAGCCGTCCAAAACGGCTGATGGCTGCATGGATCATTTCCTGAATGATGGGAAGACGGGCCGCGTCTCCCGGCACAGCGTGACAAACACCCTTTTCCCGCTCAATATGAAGCGCAGCTTGTTGGGCAAGCCCTTCATCGACATCGTTCAAAATCACTGAGCAACCCTGCAGGGCCAGTTGCCGGCAGATCTCAAATCCAATACCCTGCCCCGCTCCTGTTACGATCGCTACTTTTTGGTCGAAGGCCTTTGGCATGGACAGTGACAGTTTACAGTTGACAGTTTACAGTTGACAGATGACAGTTGGCAGTTGGCCGAATGATCAGTCGTCAAAACCCAATAAGAACCGGTCTAGGATCAAAGGCAAAAGAAAATATCCT
>DATHGW010000262.1:0-3872 GCA_035317445.1 Puia sp. | reverse complement strand
GGCGCTGCTTTTATTCTTATAGGAACAGTCTCCGGCAATGCCTGCAGCGGTACCTGGACAAGAGATAACAGCAATGCTTCGGGAACATTTACGACACACCGGACATTGTAAACAGGCGAACGGTGGGAAACGCAAAACCTAATTTTTCAATAACATCTTTCTTACAAATTCCTTTTCAGCCTGAAAATTCGTTAGGGAGAGGGCTTTTGTCAAATGCAGGTCGCTTTTCTGGTATTCGCCCTCCAGCAAATACAATTTGCCCAGGGCAGCATGCAGCAAATAATATTGTTCCAGGAAAGTTTGTTGCAAATCGTGAAGCAAGCTAAACGCCTCCTGCTTTTGCGAATCATAGTACAGCGAAATAGCATAGTTCAGTTCAATAAAAGGGTTAGGGTTATCTTGCAATAACTTCACATATAATTGTGAAATGGTAGCCCAGTCAGTATCCGCAAAACTTTTTGTATTGCAATGCAGATAGGCGATCGCAGCTTCGTAATGATAGCAGGAGATATTTTCGATCTTGGATCGCTTGAGATAATAGCTCCCCAGAGCGATCAGATCTCCGTCCCACAAAGTCCTGTCTTGTTCTTCAAGATCCGATAGTTCACCTGCGGCCGTAAATCGTGCACCCAGTCTTGCCGCATTGAACAATAGCAAGGCGTACAATGCGGCAGTATCCTCATTGGAAATATGATTGTCAAGTAAAGATTTTGTCATGATCAGGCTTTCTTCACATAGCTCTTCCCGGATTATTTCTTTGCCGCTACCCGCTCTATAACCCTCATTAAATATGAGGTAGATGATCTTATGCACAACAGGCAATCTCATTTTCAATTGCCGGGGCGAGGGTTCTTTCAAAAAAATGCTTTCCATTTTTATCCGTTGCTTCGCCCTTGCCAGCAGTTTATCGATGCCGTCGATCGTCATGCCCAACGCCCTGGATATAGATTCCACCCTCAGGTTTGCCACGTATTTGAGCGTAATCACCACCTGCATTTTCGGCGATAAACTGGGGTGTGCGCAAGCAAATAATAATTGAATTTTCCGGTCATCAAAAATACTTTCGTCCTGTTCTGTAGCTCCGGCAATGGCGATATCTCCTTCAAAAGGGTTTTTAAATGCATTCTTTCTTTTGATAGCATTGATGGCATTGTTCCTGCAGACTTTATATGCCCATCCGGCGGGATTATCCGGGATGCCTTTATCCTTCCACGTAGACAGCGCGGCATAAAACGCATCCTGTACCAGGTCTTCAGCCATTTCAAGGTCTATGTCCCTTGAAAACTGAAGCATGGCTGTGACCATTTTTCCAAAATGGGTTTTGTATAATGTGTCAACCGCCTGTTGTTCTTTGTCCATCGCCAAATTCCCTTATATCTTTTACTTCCATTAGGGGTCGCACTTCAATAGCCATATCGCCGCTTTGCACCAACGTACAGGTTTGTGCGATAGAAACCGCATCATCCAGATCGTTTGCCTGCAAAAAAATAAAACCGCTTATGCCTTCTTTCGCCTCAATAAACGGGCCGTCTGAGACCACATGGTCTTTACTTACATAGCCCCCTTTGATCCGCAAGGCGTCGCCTCCTACATAATTACCTTTTTTTATTAAGGATTTTACCCATTCATCCATTTCCCGAATGGCATCATACCTTTCGTCTTCGTTCCACTGCCTTAGCTTGCTAAGATCTTCGCGAATGATGAATAAAAACTTTTCCATGGAGTTTGTTTATCTTATCCTTTTTCAGGCTACTTGACATTGGTAGGGTAACCAGCTCCTGTACCCCCGAAAAAGCATTCAATTGATTTTATTTTGCCATTGCTAAAGGTATAATATTCGGTGTTGCGGATATGCTTATTGTCGTTAGTGGTGAGATTATAGATAGCGAATGCACTGTTACCCTCCTGGACAATTTTAACGAAATCGACCTTTTTAATGTGCTGGGACTGGGGCCAGCACCTGGTTTTATATACCGACAGGGGAATATGGTCGTCGGGGGCCGGGCTTGTGAACGTGAAACCATCGGCTAACTGGCTCGAAACAATGCTCCAGTCTTTTTTCTCATATCCCGAAAAATAGGTTCTGATAATCTTCTCAGCATTTTGAGCTTGGGCAAAAGTGGCAATGCCGCAGAACAGGACGGACAGTAAAAGTAGCTTCATAAACAGTTTTATTATAAGACAAACGGAATTCGGTTTTCCGTACAAAAGGAGGAATTTTTTTTTGCCATGCAAGGTTTAAACTGTCGTCTCATTTCCGGAGAATGCTTTTAAAATTCATAATGCAATCAGGATCAAATTATTACAAAATCGTAAATACAGGGGCCGGACATTGTAACTTATCTGCCTGTTTTGTCGTCTAGTGCAACAATTGGCTTTTTCCCTGGACTTTAATGAGCAGATGACAGTTGACAGTTAACAGATGACAGATAAGGGGAGAGGGACGGAAGGAGTTGACAGATGGCAGATGACAGATAAATTGAGAGAGGGTTTACTGGTCTCCTGTAGGCTGTTAACTGTCCACCGTCAACTTCATCTGTTAACTGTCAACTGTCAACTGTCATCTGTTAACTGTCAACTTTTAAATACGCAAACTATGCTCAAAAGCTATTTCAAGATCGCCTGGAGAAATCTCTTAAAGAAGAAAATTTATTCCATCATCAACATTACCGGGCTGGCTTCGGGAATGGCTGTGGCCATGATCATTGGCTTATGGATCTATGATGAAGTTTCAGCCAACAGGCACTTTAAAAACTATGAAACGATTTACCAGGTGATGATGCACCAGACCTTCGATGGTTTTCGTGGTACGCAATCTGCCCTGCCTTTTCCCATGGGTGAAGAGCTGAAAAATAAATATCCTGATTTCAAAGGCGTGGCCATGTGCGACTGGGGTGCACAGCATTCATTGATCTACGGGGAGAAAAAATTCAACAGGTTCGGTCATTTTATTGGCGAAGACGCGGTAAACATGTTCTCGATGAACATTTTGAATGGAAGTAAAACGCCCTTGCATGATCCTTATTCCATTGTGCTGACCGATGAAACAGCCAAAATATTATTTGGCAAGGAAGATCCCATCGGCAAAATCGTAAAGTTCGACAACGAAACAAATTTGACGGTCACTGCTGTTGTAGACAAACAGCCAAAAAACAGCTCGCTTGCATTTGATTATTTAATTCCATTTCCGCTGCAGGAAACGATCTACCCCTGGATAAAACAATACCATAAAACAAACTGGGGAAATAATTCCTGGCAGGTTTTTGTGCAATTGAGCAATAATGCCCATTCAGCAGCAGTCAACAGGAAAATAAAAAATGTGGTCCTTGCTCATTTTACGGATGAGAATATGACGAAGCATATTATCCCTGAAGTCTTTGTTCATCCGATGTCAAAATGGAGATTGTACAGCGATTTTGAAAACGGGAAAAACACGGGTGGTTTTATCAAGTATGTCCGGCTGTTCGGCATTTTGGGCACCATCGTCCTGGTCATCGCCTGCATTAATTTCATGAACCTGAGTACGGCCCGCTCCGAACGGCGTGCCCGCGAGGTTGGCATCCGCAAAGCCATCGGGTCCCATCGCCGTCAGCTCATTTACCAGTTCTTTAGTGAATCCCTGCTGGTAACGGCGTTGGCGTTTATTGGCGCGCTGGTGCTGGTCCAATTGATGCTACCTTTCTTCAACACGATCGCCGATAAAAAGATGACCATTCCCTGGTCTAGCCCGCTGTTCTGGCTCCTGGGTATTGGATTTAGCGGGATCACCGGGCTGATCGCCGGCAGCTATCCCGCCCTCTATCTGTCTTCCTTCCAGCCGGTAAAAGTACTGAAAGGGACCTTCCGGGTAGGTCCCCTCGCGGCCATACCAC
>DATHGW010000261.1:0-4118 GCA_035317445.1 Puia sp. | reverse complement strand
CCTGGGAGTCCTCCCAGGGTTCTGGAAAACCCCATCTTACGCGCTTCCCTGATTTTCAAAAAGACCTGGATGAGGTGCGAAGCAGGAAAATGGAGATCGGTGTTTGGGAAACGGTGGGATGGATCAGCGATACCATCCCATACGGTTTAGGATCTTCGGATCTGATTGTCGATCAAAAAGGGTTACCCTGCAAAACAAACTGGAATTTTGACGATGCCGGAGAATCCTATTATTGTCTTGATATCAGTTCTCCACGCGTGAAAGCATTTCTGCGAAACAGAACCATCGCAACCATGCAAAGCATGCATCCTTCCCTGCTCAAGCTCGATTTTGGTTACGCACTACCCAGCCCCAATATGGGTGTTCCCCGGGACCCGGCGAACAGGGGTGAGCGTTATTCCTTCGAACTCATCAAAATTATTTCCGATGCTGCGAAAACGGTTGATCCCAACGTGATCGTGATGAATTACGGGATCAGCCCTTTGTGGTTCTCCGTGACGGATATGATTTCCCTGGACGACCAGGGAGATCTGTGGTATGAGCTGCACCGAGGCCATCAGGAATGGAGCATATGGGCATCCCTGTTAGGGAGCAGCGGCATTGCCGTTACCGGATCTTCTTCATATAATTGGAGTGACGACGCAGAAGTACTTTTGAATTCCGCCATTATCGGGGTACCGGGCGCCAGCCTTGCCTTGACGCTTGACGAAGGAAAAGAAATCCCGGAGTCTTTTATCAACAGACGCTTCGCCCTGAATAAATTCTGCAGGAGAACAATCCTGTGGAAGCCGGGTTGGTTCAACAGCCGCAAAGGCGATTTAAACGGTCCGCCCAAATTGAATTGCTGGGGCAGGGAAGAAATATTCAATGGCAAGGTCGTGCTTAGTGCGCTTGCGCTCAGGGAAGAAGAAAGGGAAAGCATCAAAGATTCAATCCTTTTAAAAGCAAGCTGGTCCGGCGATTGGTGCCTGATCGCCCAGGACAACCAAGACGTCATGTCATCTCGCCGGTTGGCTATCATACCATTTTCTCCTGGCAAAATATCCATTCCGTTCTGGAAGCGGCCCAAAAAAATCACAAGAGAAAATGTCGATGGCCCCTTGCCATTCACGGATTGGACCTGGAAGCGCGGGGTATTATCGTTGAGCATCCCGGCTGCGATTTTTGCCAAGACGGGAGCGGTGGTTGTTGAAGCAGAGGAGTAGGAAATAGGAAATAAGGAATGAGAAATAAGGAATAAAAAAGTATCGGTTCATTCACTTCCTTATTTCTCATTCCTTATTTCTTATTTCTTATTTCCCATGGCGTACTGAATCCCGCCAAGAATATGCTTCAGGTAAACCGGATCGGCATAGGACGCGTCGGTATGGCCGAGCGCAGTATAGAAAGCTTTTCCGCCTTCAAATTCCTGGTACCAGCATACAGGGTGGTTATCGCCATTCTCTCCTCCGGTATAGGAGCTTTCATCGAGCTTCATCAGTACAGTTACTTTCGGACTCAGGTCTTTGAAATTATACCATTCGTCAAAACGTTCCCAGGTATCGGGAAGGAATTGTGTGGCCGGATGATTTTTATTAACCACCAGCAATTTAGCCTGCTGTTGTTTGGGATGTGACTTGAAATAGGCACCCGCCAGTTGCCCGTACCAGGGCCATTTGTATTCGCAGTCCGTCGCGGCATGAATTCCCACATATCCGCCACCGTTATGGATGTATTCCTGGAGCGCTTTCTCTTCTGCCGGTCCGAAAACGGTGCCGGTAGGACTCAGGAACAGCAATACCGCATATTGTTTGAGCGTCGCGCTATTGAACCAGGTGGAATCTTCAGTGGCATCAACGTCGAATCCATTCTCAGCGCCCAGTTTCTTAATGGCGGCAATGCCCACCGGTATGCTGCTGTGGCGAAATCCGTTTGTCTTGGAAAATATGAGAATTTTCGGATTGGCCTTTTTGTGCATAAAACCTGTCAACATAAAACAGGTACTGAGAATGACTAACGCGAATAGAATTTTATTTTTCATGACATTTTATTTGAAGAAAGTATGAATTCCACATCAAAGTTTCCGAATCTTAATATTCCTATACCAAACATCATTGCCATGATCCTGCAAAGCGATATGGCCTGTTTTGAATTTAGAAAAACCAGGCATGGCGCTGAATTTGCTTCCTTTGACGAGATTCCACCAATGATCGTCCCACATGGTCGTGGAAACAACGTTTACCCCATTCATGTAGACATCCAGTTTGCCCTTATCCAGCCTGATCTCTGCCTGGTTCCATTCGCCCACGGCTTTTACCGGTTCCGAAGAAGAGGAAATGAGATCATAAAGATCACCCGCACGATGTTTCTTGATCTTTCCATCGGGGTGGCCATCGTTGTCCAACACCTGCACTTCCGGGCCGGTATTCCATGATTCTTTGAATTCAGGAGATTCATGCACAGAGAATATAATGCCGCTGTTGCCGTTTTTGGAGATCTTCCATTCTACTTTCAAATCAAAATTGCTGAACTCGTCATTTGTTATGATATCTCCTGGTTTCTGGGCAGGGTCGAGGTGAAGCGTTCCGTCTTCAACCTTCACTGTTGAAGTGGCCGAAGGTTTGCCGTAAGGATGCCAACCCTTGGTAGAGCTGCCATCAAAAAGCAACTCCCATCCGTCTTTTTTTTCCTGTGCGCTCAACGTATTCCTGGAGGTTTGTTGCGCAATGAGGCCATTTGACAGCAGTGCTGCCGTTATGAATAAGCATGCAAATCGTTTGATCATGTGAGGTAGATTATTTGAGCGTTAAGATATATTGAACCATTTCCTTTACATCGGCTTCTGGTAAGGTCGGGTGGGGAGTCATCGGCGTGGTTCCCCAAACGCCGGAGCCACCGGAAATGACCTTTTTTACGAGGCGGTTTACCGTAGTATCTGCGGCGGGAGCATATTTCTTAGCCACATCGCTATACGCGGGTCCGATGGGTGGCGTGCTGCTGGTGGCCGACTTGTCGAGCTTATGACAGGTAGTACAGTCACTGGCACCAATAAGTTCCAATGCTTTTTCGCCAGATGCCGATACAGTTGGCGGCGCGGCGGCTGAATCCTTTTTTGCTGTTGTCGACTCTGTAGAATTGCCGCAGGCAAAAGCCACCAGGGAACAGGATAAAATGACAAAAAGTTTTTTCATGATGTTAAAAAAAATAAATGAATGAAAGAATAAGTCAATGAACCGGGCGATAAAATTCGAGTATTATTCAGTGCAAACCTAAAACAGAGCGGTTAAAATTTTCGTCCGATCCGGTTCCCGCAAAGTCATCAAATGCTTTATCGGTAACCCGTATGATGTGGTTTTTGATGAATACGGATCCTTCTTTGGCTCCATCTTCCGGGTGCTTGATGCAGCATTCCCATTCCATAACCGCCCAGCCTTTGAAATCATAGGCGGTGAGTTTGCTGAATATGGATTTGAAATCCACCTGGCCATCGCCCAATGAACGAAAGCGGCCGGCACGGTCGATCCAGCTTTGGTAGCCCCCGTAAACACCTTGTTTTCCTGTTGGGTTGAACTCCGCATCTTTTACATGGAACATGCGGATGCGTTCATGGTAAAAGTCAATATAGCTCAGGTAATCCAGGCATTGCAGTACAAAATGGGAGGGATCGTAAAGGATGCAGGCCCTCGAATGGTTGTTGGTGTGCTTCCAAAACATTTCATAGGTTATACCATCGTGGAGATCCTCACCGGGATGGATCTCGTAACACAGGTCAACACCGTGCTTGTCAAACACGTCCAGGATCGGCAGCCAGCGTTTAGCGAGTTCTTTGAATCCGGTCTCTACCAGTCCGGCCGGTCTTTGCGGCCAGGGATAGACGTTAGGCCACAGCAGGGCACCGCTAAACGTGGCATGGGCATTCAATCCCAGGTGACGCGATGCTTTGGCGGCATATTCCAGTTGCTGTATGGCCCATTCGGTCCGGGCCTTGGGATTGTTGTGAACGCTGGCCGGGGCAAAGCCGTCGAAAAGCGTATCATAAGCCGGATGCACCGCCACCAGCTGCCCCTGCAGCTGGGAGCACAATTCGGTGATCTGCAGACCGGCTTCCTGCACAATACCGTTGATTTCATCGGCATAGG
>DATHGW010000260.1:0-4381 GCA_035317445.1 Puia sp. | reverse complement strand
GTTATTTGGCGCTTTAATGGCCGGATTGCATTTGATCAGGTATCCCAGCCGCGCATAGTCGTCACTGGTAAAATGCAAGTGATGCACGCACACTTCAGCGGTGATCCGTTTATCTTCCAAAGGGATCATATTGGTGAGGAGTTGCATTTCTTTTTCGGTGGACAGATGAAAAATATGCAGCCTGCTGCCGTATTTCCTGGCGAACTGGATGGCCGTAAGGGAAGACTCAAAACAGGCTTCTTCACTGCGAATGAGTGGATGATCTGAAGCCTTCGGTTTCCTGTTTTCAAGGCGGAATTTTTCCATATTCTGCCGGATGATCTTTTCATCTTCACAGTGTGTTGCGATCAGCAATTCACTTTCCCTGAATAATTGATCGAGGGTAAGGTAATTGTCAACCAGCAGGTTGCCTGTGGATGATCCCATAAATATTTTGATGCCGCAGATTTCATTTTTTTGTTCATTTGTCTTCAGTACTTCATCCGCATTATCATTGGACGTGCCCATGTAGAAAGAATAATTCGCGAGTGAACTTTTAGCAGCGCGGTCGTATTTTTCCTCCAGCAGTTCCCGGGTAAAGGCGGGAGGGATTGTGTTGGGCATTTCCATAAAGGAAGTGGTGCCGCCGGCAACTGCTGCCCTGGCTTCCGTATAGATGGTGGCCTTATGCGTTAGACCTGGTTCCCGGAAATGCACCTGGTCGTCGATCACGCCAGGCAACAAATATTTTTTTTCGCCGTTTATTTCCTGTACCAGTATACCCGGTTGGATATTGGTTCCGATTTTTTCAATGCGTCCGCTTTTGATCAATACATCTGCTGCAATAATCCTTCCTTCGTTAACGACCGATATATTTTTTATAAGGTAATTTTGCATAAATTGACTTGTGAAACAGCTAAAACGGTAACATGACGCAATTTATAAAAACCATTCTAAGGCTTTCAATAATTCTGTTTTTTCCTCTCTTTGGTTTAGCTCAATCCACCTACCTGCCACAAGATTCCAAATATGATCATTTCCTGGACAGGATGGGCATCCTGTTGCAAAACAATCCGGACCTGAATATATTTACAGCGAAGCCGCTGAGTCGGAAGCTTGCCGTGCAGGTGTCAGAGACTGCCGATTCACTGAGCAGGTTTTTTCCTTATGATGATTTTTATCATCTTTCAAAAGTGGACCAGTCAAACCTCCACGACTTGCTAATGAATAACAGTGAGTGGGTTTCGGGGGGTAAGGAGTCCTTTAAAAGCAAACATCCGCTCTGGCATACCTTTTATAGTACCAGGGCCAATTTTTTCGAGGTGAAAGAAAAGGATTTTTTCCTTGTGTTAAACCCGGTGCTTCAGCTGGATATAGCCAACGAAACCGGAAATAAAGAGCGTGTATTTTTGAACTCGAAGGGGTTTACGCTTAGAGGACAGATTGGGCAGCACCTCGGATTCTCGACCTATGTAACAGATAACCAGGAGCGCGGTCCTTCGTTTTTCCAGGAAAGGGTTACGGCTTCGGGCTTTCCGGCAGTGCCAGGCGCAGGATATTTCAAAGATTTCAAGACCACCGCCTTTGATTATTTTGACGCCCGGGGATCCATCAATTTTAATGTTTGGAAATATTTTGACGTTCAATTCGGGTATGACAAGAATTTTATCGGCAATGGATACCGGAGCTTGCTGCTTAGCGATTACGCGGCGCCTTATCTTTTCCTGAAGATCAATACGAGGATCTGGAAACTGAACTACCAGGTGCTTTTCATGGAGTTGATAAGCCAGCACCAGCGCGGGGATTATCAATATCCAAAAAAATATGGCGTTGTTCATCACCTCAGCTTCAATGCCGCTAGATGGCTGAATGTTGGGTTATTCGATAATGTTGTGTTCAGTAGGGCCGATTATTTTGATTTTTCTTACTTGAACCCCGTCATTTTCCTTGTTGCCGCCCAGCAGCAGAATGGAAGTCCGGATAAAACAACCGTAGGTCTTGATTTCAAGGCCAACATTGGTCATGTAACCCAGTTGTATGGGCAACTCCTGATCAATGAGTTTGTATTGCATGAAGTGTTGCATTATTCCAATGGATGGTGGGGAAACAAGCAGGGCCTGCAGTTGGGATTGAAATACATCAATGCGTTCAACCTGAAAAACTTTGACCTTCAATTTGAGGCAAACCTGGTGAGGCCTTTCACCTATTCTCACAATGATTCTGTTTCCAATTATTCGCATTATAATCAGCCATTGGCACATCCGCTTGGCGCCAATTTCTACGAATTCCTGACTATTGCGAGGTACCAGCCGGCACCCAAATGGAATGTTGAAGTCAAACTGATCTATTTTAAGCAGGGGCTCGATTCAGCCGGTTATAATTTCGGCGGCAATATTTTCCTCAATTATGAAACCAGGCCAAGGGATTATGGCTTCAAGATTGCGTCGCCCATTCCGGCCACCTGTGTCAACCTGTCGGGGTTTGTTTCGTATGAACTCAAGGAAAATTTATTCATAGATCTTTCGGCCATGTACAGGACCTATAGAGTGCAGGACATAGGAAATACAACCACGAAAAGTTCAACAACCCTTTCCATTGGGATCAGGATGAACACGTTCAGAAGGCAGTACGACTACTAACCTTCAAATATCAACGAAAATACAATCATCCTTGAGTGGAGCTTGTCAATATTGCTTGAATAGATGAGGTTTGGATCACGGCTATGCTCATTGATAATGCCATTGCTGATCTTGATTTCGGGGGATAAAATAAAAACGGGAAAGAAAAACTGGAAACCGATGCCTGCTTCAATACTCAGGTCATAAGGCTTTAATTTCACCATATCGTCGGCCTTTCTTGCTGTGGCATTCGATGCAAGATCGTATTGATAGTTGATGCCGCCCAGCATGTAAACCCTGAAATTGTCAATACGGTCAGACAGGAATTTCAGCTGCACCGGAAAACCCAGCAAAATAGACTCCACCTGTTTGGTTGCAAAGGTCCGCTGGTCATTGATGGGGTATTTAAGATTATAGTCGAGGTTCTTATAAGAGAACATGAGTTGAGGGAATACAATGCGTGCTTCAAAATGCTTGCTCAGCCGAAAAGTATGCAGCCCCGCCAGACCAAATCCACCGGTATTCCGGGGGTTCACCGACAACATACTGTCACTCTGCAGGAATTGGGGATGAGCGCTAACCTGGAAATGAGAGTTGTTATATATGAGCGCTATGCCCAGATGATAGAACTTTTCGTCGTGGTTGGGCAGGTTTAACAAATCCCTTTGGGCATGGACATGCATAGTTGCCCCGACCAAACCCAGCAGCATGATACAATGGTTCAGTATTTTTCTCTTGATCCGCAATAAAACTGATGAAATCATAAAATCAAGTAAATCAATGATTTATAACATCGACAAGTAAAAAAGGTACAATAGGAGACAATTTTGATTTTCGAATCGGATTTACTAAACAAATTAACGGCCAAAAAGAGTAATAATTGCAGGAATCCCGTTTTATAACATCGAATTTCATTTTCGGGGCAGGTTATTTTTCTCCC
This sequence comes from Puia sp., assembly GCA_035317445.1. Taxonomy (GTDB): domain Bacteria; phylum Bacteroidota; class Bacteroidia; order Chitinophagales; family Chitinophagaceae; genus Puia. Next base: position 844 of record DATHGW010000260.1, on the reverse strand, counting down.
ACATAAATAGTACATATTCCCAGGCTGAGGGGCTTGCAATAGGTTTGCTGAAATCCAGCTTCATGCATAATATTTATGAAGGTTTCTCCTTCCGGGAATGCCTGAACGCTTTTGTTTAAATATTGATAGGCCTGTTTCTTTGAGAACAGCTGAACAAGTCCGGGTGCTATAAAACCCATGTAAAATCTGTACATTTTTCTGAATAGTCCTTGTTTTGGTTTTGAGAATTCCAGCACGACTAACTTGCCGCCTGGTCTTAGTACCCGCCTCATTTCTTTCATTCCTTTTTCAAGGTTTTCAAAATTGCGGACACCAAATGCTACGGTAATGGCGTCAAAGCTGTTGTCGGGGAAATTGATCGCTTCGCTGTCTCCTGACTGCAACATGATCTTGTTCTGCAGTTTAAGGGTTGCAATTTTTTTTCTTCCGAGGCCAAGCATTCCCTCTGAAATGTCTATTCCAATCACCTGTTTTGGGGACAAGTATTTTGTCATCATGATGGCCATATCGGCCGTGCCTGTGGCTACGTCGAGTATGTTTTCGGGTTGGATGGCGGCCAATTCTCTGATGGCTTTTTTCCGCCAGTACAGGTCTGTACCACCACTGAGCAGGCGGTTCAGAAAATCGTAGCGAAAAGCGATACGATCGAACATGTCAGACACCTGTTGTTTTTTGCCCAACGCGGAATCTTCGAATGGCACAATGTGATCGTGGCTATATTTTGACATTGGCTCGAAGGTAATAAACAATGGGAAAAGCAAAATGCTATCGTAATTTCGCAAACCATGGTGATCATTTCCTCTAATTATCTCATCAGCAGCCCGGATTATACCCAATGTCCGAA
>DATHGW010000259.1:0-11662 GCA_035317445.1 Puia sp. | reverse complement strand
CAGTCTGCAGGTAGCCCAACAGGAACTCGCTGACAGCGATTACAGTTGGGAGCAGTTGAAATTAATGAGGATCAAGTTCCTGAATGAATATGGGATGTAGTTAATGTGCGAATTTACTCTCGCCTGAGGCGAGATGCGAATATGCGGATGCGGCTGTTTATGATCGCTGATAAATTTTAAGCATCCGCATATTCGCACATCGGTAAATTGGTAAATTATCTATTTCCCCCTATTTTTGCCCCCCTAAAGCGGGTGCGGTAGCTCAGTTGGTAGAGCAAAGGACTGAAAATCCTTGTGTCGGCGGTTCAATCCCGCCCCACACCACGGTTCAAAATGAAACGGTTATCATCAAATGATAGCCGTTTTTTATTTTGACAAAAATAATGACTGCTATGACTTGGGCCGCCCGAAAAACAAAACATAACCATCAGCATCTGCTATTTCAAATCCACGTAAACCGTCACCATCATCCTGGAGGGTTTGGCGGAACGCTACAGCACCTGAACGATATTCCTCAAACAACGTGTCCGGTTCTGCAGCAGAAATGTATGCGTCCCAGCGTGCCCATTTATGACGTGTATGATTAGGAACTGGTTTTATATCAGGAGCAATTTCCTTAAGCATAATAGAAATATGATCGCGACCAACAATAGCAAAAAAGGGATCGTCATCCGGACCAATATACCGGACTTCAAATCCAAGTTTATCTACATAGAATGAAATCGAGGTCTTTAAGTTTGTAACAATAAAACAAGGTGATACGTAGCTGAGGTTTGTCATGGTTTACATTTTACCAGTCACGTGTCTACAAAATTAGGGATTTAGCAAAGGATTGAAAATCCTTGTGTCGGGGTTCACTCCCACCCGGTCGACCCCAGATTGTTTAAAGCTGGAGGAAAATCAATAATTTTATACTGAAAGTATTGATGAAAGGTCACGATTCATTGAGTTAGACTTCGTCGCGACGCTTTCCCGTGCAACCTAACCTTTAAAATATACAATATGAAAAAGCTCTATCCTGCAATGGCCGGCTTTTTTGCCCCCCTCCTGCTCATGGCATTTGCTTTACTGCCGAATCCAGACCAATCTTCCAAAAAACATTTTTTAAGTAGCCCAAAAGCAGTAGACCCAAATCTTTATCCCCTTTATTTAGAGAACACGGGAATTGATTCTAGATTCAAAAGACTGATCAGGCTTATTAACCATAATAATAAAAAACTTGTTTTCCAGTTTTTTTATCAACCCAATGGATATCTCACGCTGGGCGTTTATGCGGGTAAAAAAAATCATCAGGGATTTGACTCGTTATTTGATTTTAAGCTTTCCCCTGATTCTGTTTGCAAAATAAATACTATCGATGGCTTGGGAGTATATCTTGGGGACATGGAAATTCGTAATCAGGACTCAAACCTGGATTCTTTGGATCATATCCAGGCTAACCACAATGTAAAGTTCGTCGTTTTTTTCCCTTCCATTGTGATGATTCCGGGCACGTCAAAGAATACGATCATTTACGAGATTTGCACTGCGGCCAACTTTGATGACATTTGCACTAAATCATTGCTGGCCAATACCGGCATCATAACCAACCCTTCTCCGCCGCATAATGGTAATTAAGTATGCGTTCTACCCTGCAATTAATCCTTGATTGGTCTGAGGTGTGGGCTTTGCTGATACCATTGTTTGTACTGGCACTACGGCGTCATCAACCCTCATACATGAGACCGGTGATTGTCTACTTATGGGCGGCTTTATTGCTCAATCTTGTGGGCGATGTCATCGGCGACTTCAAGCGTTATCTTCCGATTTGGCTACGCAGCAACAACGTATTGTACAATATCCATTCCATCATCCGGTTTGCCTGTTTCAGTTATTTTTTTCAACTCCTTGGAAAATCTTTTCGATCCACATTTGACATCATCATCAATCTGTGCGCTGTCGCTTTTGTCATTTTTAATTTTGTACAAATTGAACATTTCAATAACCCTCTTCACCTAAGCGGAAACTTGCTCGCTACAGAGGCATATCTTTTACTGATCTATTGTTTGCAGTATTATCTGGCAAAACTAAAAGCAGAAACCGGGGAATTCGGGAGAGACAAGGATTTTTGGGTGGTAACAGGATTGAGCATCTATGTAGTGATTAACTTTTTTGTATTCCTCTTTTATGTACCCCTGCTCACCGAAAACCCGGATCTGGCAGACAAAATGTGGAATGTCCACAACCTGGCGTACATTTCATTGAGTATCTTTATAGCCAAAGCTTTTTATGGACCTGCCCGACATTAATATCCAGTACAGGGTCATCATTGGTATTTCGGCCATGGTATTGCTTTTTAGCAGCTTTCTTATCTCATTCATCTTCAGCGAGCGAAAAAAACTGCAATACCATAAAGATTTGCAAACCCTTCATGAACAACAGAAAGAAATTCTGACCCAACAAAACCTGATCCTCGATAAAAAGGTGCAGGAAAGAACTGCGGAACTGGTGCAACAAAAGGAAGCGCTGCAACATTCTCTTTCAGAACTCAAATTGGCTCAATCGCAATTGATCCAGCGTGAAAAAATGGCCTCCCTGGGCGAACTGACGGCAGGCATAGCACACGAAATCCAGAATCCACTGAACTTTGTGAATAATTTTTCTGAGATCAATGCTGAGCTGCTGGCTGAAATGAAAGATCATCTTTCCAGGGAAAAATTGTCGTCAGGAGGCCAGGAGCAGATCGATACGCTGTCGCAGGACCTGTCAAAAAATCTGGAAAAAATCATTTCCCATGGAAAACGTGCTGATTCTATCGTCAAAGGCATGTTACAACATGCTCGCAGCAGTGCAGGCAGTCAGGAACCGACAGATATTAACGCACTCTGTGCTGAATGTATAAAATTAAGCTATCAGGGAATCCGGGCAAGGGATAAATCATTCAACGCAAATACAAAAACGAATTTTGATCCTAAGCTCGGGAAAATAAACATCATACCACAGGAAATCGCCCGCGTGCTGTTGAATTTATTGAACAACGCATTTTACGCTGTGGATGAAAAGAAAAAAACTAAGGGCGTGGGATTTGAATCGGCTGTTTTTGTCGAAACCTTGGCAGAAAACGGAAATTTGGTCATTCGGATCAGGGATAACGGGAATGGCATTCCGGAAAAAATACTTGATAAAATTTTCCATCCTTTCTTTACCACGAAGCCTGCAGGCCAGGGAACGGGACTTGGCCTGTCGCTGAGCTATGATATTGTAAAAGCAGCCGGCGGCCAACTAAAAGTGGAAACCCGGGAAGGGGAATTTACCGAGTTTAGCTTACTGTTGCCGGGCACATGATTTATTTGTAAGGCAACCAAACTTTTGTTACTATTAGTTTATGAAAAGGTCGCTCCGGCTTGCCATACCTTGTTTGCTGATTTGTTTTAACAACCTCCATGCACAGATACATACGCTAAACGACCTGCAGGGCGAATGGGAATCCACAGACAAAGGAAAAAAAGGCAGTGTTCATTTTATGGACGATAATAAGATCCTCATGATCTTCCCAAACGGTCAGATGCTTCGGGGCGTTTACCAGGTGAATTTTTCAAAAGATCCCGTCGATATAGATATTATCAGAAGTACCGGCGATACTTTACAGGGACTTGTTGAATTTCTGGACGATGTAACGATTAGATGGAAAATCTTTCCTTTGCATAACAGAACGGACAACCTCTCGAAACAAAAAAACACAAGCGTCGCGATCTTTAAGCGAAAGAAATACATCTCTATTAAGGCTTGGGAGAAGGGATTGCCTGGCGTGGCATGATATTATAATAGCCATTATTCACTAAATCAAAGTATCATGAGAGATTGGCTAAGAACCCTGATCGCTGGCTACAGCGCCTATAAACTCGGCGGTGGCTGCCTGAGTACCATCCTGATTTTCTTTATCATTTATTGGCTGCTGGGACATGGATGCAATTAGCTAATTCACCTTCTTCGCCTGCGCATCCGCGATATTTCCTGCATGGAATTGGACAACACTTTCCACACGGGAACCACCAGGTTCTTCATGAGCCCCTGCTGGTCAACATAAAAAATGGTATAGTATTCATCATCCAGGCAGCCCTGGTTGGAAATTTTACGGTATAATTCGCAAAAGGATGAATAGCCTGCGGCGGCAATGACCGCTATTGTAGGATAATAACTTACCATGGCAATCGGTTGATTAGAAAAAGGCACATGAATTGTGCCAACGCTTGTTAATTTAGTAAAATTAATGGTTAAAAAAAACTGTGTTTTTTGATCAAAACCTAAGTCTTTAATTCTTATTTGTTTGGGTTGATTACTGGATCAGGAGCAGCTGTCCGTAATGCCAGGCAAGATGGTTGGTCCGGTTGATCAATACGCTTAATTTATTACGGTGTGGCTCTTTGACCAGGTCCTCGTCCGTCATTAGGTTATGTCTTTTGAACCAATCCGCGGGGGGCATCTGGTTAAAATAATTGGTCAGCGTATTGTTCAGGTTTGTCCAATATTCCCTGAGCTTCGAAGTTGGGGGCAGGTCCAGGCCCGACTTGTCGGGCTTCGACACAAAAAGAGCATCCAGTTCCGGGTACAGTCTTGAACCCAAACCAAAAATGGGGATTATTCCATCGTTCACCGCGATCAAATGTCCCAGAAGATAGACTCCTGTATTTTTGCCCGGCGAAACCTCCTTTAAAAGAGCCTCATCGCCGAGGCTGTTGAATAGGGTATCGGCTCTTTTTATATAACTGTCCCAGGCCTGTAAAGCCATCTTTACAAATATTGCTTGCTGATCTGCCACTTGTTGTTTTTTATTAATGAGGGAATTTTTCTTCGGGCATTCAAGATACGAACATTTATTTCTGGTTTATCGGCGCTTCAATAATTAAAAAATAAGATAGTTCATTACAGTGGATCGAAACCGCGTCTGCATCCCAAATGCCGATCGCGTCTCTTTTGGGAAGGGGATGACCACTGACCGAAATATTTCCTTCCATCAAAAAAATAAACAGGCATTTATTGATGGGATTGAGGGAATAGGATAACGCCTGACCCTGGTCAAAATAACCCAAAGATAATTTTGCATTTTGATTGATCCAGCAATGGGCCTGACCCTCCTCACAAGATACTATAGTCGTAAGCTTGTTCTTTGCCTTTTCTTTTGGAAAATGTCTTTGCTGATAGCGGGGAATAATATTCTGTAGTTTGGGTTGTATCCAGATCTGCAGGAAATTCACCACGTCATCACCCACATTATATTCTTCGTGCCGAAGTCCGCTCCCCGCACTCATGATTTGAACGCCGCCGGCTTCAACGACCGTACTGTAATGCATAGAATCCTTGTGATTCATTTTTCCCTGAAGCATGATGGAAATGATCTCCATATTAATATGTGGATGAATGCCGAATCCTTTCCCGGGCTCTATAAAATCATCATTGAATGCCACCAATGTTCCGAATGCACTCTTGAGTGGATTACAATAGTCACTGAAGCTGAACACAAAATTACTCTTCAGCCAGCCGGCATCTTTTTTTCCTCTCTCAGAGGCCGGGAAATAATGTGTTTGCATGAATAAAATTTCCAGAAAGATAGGGTAAAACACGTGTTTTTACGAGGGTTTTTGTTCACCCGTACATCCTTTTTTTAAAAAATTTATGAGTGGGTATTAAACCATCCATTCAAAAATCAATCCTATACTGAATTAAAAATGAAACCATGAAACCAATCCATCTTTTTCGCTTTACCTTAATCCTTGCCTGCTCGGGCATCCTGTATGCCTGCAATAAAAATAACGCAGGTAACGGAACTAATTCATCCAATGTTAACGAATTGCAAACGCAGGCCGATGATCAGTCGGAAGTGACCAACGAAGACGAGGCCTTATCTACTGATGTCAATACTGCATTGTACAGCCAGGCCTCGATTGCAGGCAACAGCAGTGCTTCCAGCATGTCTGGAACCACGGCGGTTAATGGCACAGAGCAGGTGAACGGCATTACAGGTCCCATTAGTGGCCTTATTTGCGATGCGACAGTTGTCATTGACCAGAACTCAGATCCCCGTACGATCACCATCACGTATAACGGGAGCAATTGCTGGGGTAACCGCACGCGCACGGGTGTTGTAGTGATTTCCATTCCAGCGGGTATCCATTGGGGTGATAAGGGCGCCGTAGTTACCGTGAGCATCGAGGACCTGGTGATCACACGCAAACGCGACAACAAGACCTTTACTTTTAATGGAACCAAAACCTTTACCAATGTAAGCGGCGGCCTGCTGGTCAATCTCTCTTCGCTGGGAAGCATTACGCATACCATCAGTGGCAGCTTGTCTATCGGGTTCGACAACGGTAGCCAGCGTGTATGGAATGTTTCCAAACAAAGAGTTTTCAGTTATGATAATGGTATTGTCATCACGACTACCGGCACGCATGCTGACAGCCTGAACAATACCAATGTTGCGGAATGGGGAACCAATCGTTTTGGCGTTCAGTTTGAATCGTTGATCAGTCAGCCTAAAGTGATCCGGCAGGATTGTGATTTCAGGCTTGTGAGCGGGGAAAACCAGGTCTTGCGTTCAGATGGGGTACATTCCGTGATCACCTATGGCCTGGATTCCAGCGGAGAGCCTACTTCCTGCCCGGGAACCGGAACCTACTATTTCAAGGTAGTCGTTACGAAGGCAAACGGCGTCATATTAACGAAAATATTGCCCTATTAAGTTCGTGTATGCTTACTTCTGTAAACCTCCCGGTTGTCCGGGAGGTTTTTTTATTGTCCAGCTACAGCATTCAAATTTTCTGTTTTGTAACTACTGGCGTGTTTGGTTGGAAGGATTGGCTTATGGCATAAGTCACCGAGGGCCTTTGTGAAACATGCGCCAAAATAAAAAATGAGAGAGACATAGAAAATGAAAAGTAATAACAATACAAAAGAAGTAGATGCGCCATAAATGATTTGAATGCTGTTATAAGAAAGCAGGAATTTCAACAACAGCTTACCCACGGTAAAAAGCAGGCCGGTAAAAAATCCACCTGCAAGCGCCATTTTGGGCGAAGGCCGCCCGTCCGCTAAAAAAATAAAAATCAGGCTAAACCATATCACGGCTGCCAGCAGGGAAACAAACTGATTGACCAGGATATTTAAAAAATTGCCCGTTCCGGGAACAGGCCAGGAAATATGCGTTTTCAGGAATACACCGGTCAATTCTCCGAACAAGACAGCTAAAAACAAAACACCCGCAAGCAGGATAATGACCATCGATTTGGCGCGGTATCCTAAAACAAAAAAAATGCCTTGTTTTTCTTTCAGTTGAATTTTCCAGAGCTGGTTAAGCGCATTCTTGATAACGGAAAAAAGTGTCGTGGCAACGAACATCAGGAAAAGAATCCCTACTGCCATCCAATACCAGTCGAGCGAAAGGTGGCGGATATTGTGTAGCGTTTGATGGATCTGCGAAACAGTGTTTTTGTCCAGAACATAATCCAGTTGTTCAAAAAAATGTTGAGCGACGGACTTCCTTCCGATGAAAAAACCCAAAACCTGGATCAGGATCAGGAGGATGGGTGGAAGTGCGAAAGTGGCGAAGAAGGCGGTCGCCGCCGCCATCCGCAGTGGCTCATTACTTCGGAATTCCCTCAGGGAATTTCCTAGTAATGTCAACATGACCCGTGGATATGAAGCGGCGTTCATCATGATGTGGATAATAAATCAAGGCCCATGTTACAAATTTTAAAGATCGTTGAAAATATTTGGATCTGCTAATCCCTTAGCAGCATGGATGTTGAGTAGATATTTCCACAACAGGGAATAGTTCACTGACGGCCCCGAACGATTCACCCGGTTCAGGTATGGGTTTTGATACCATTTACTAAAACTATTGATATGATAAGCCTTGCAAGTTTGATGGCCTGGGCGTTGCAGACATCACTTAGCATCACCAGTCCTGCATTTACAAACAATGGAAATATTCCTTCAAAATATAGTTGTGAAGGCGATAATACCAGTCCTGCCCTGCATATTGATGCGTTGCCGGGTGGAACCAAATCGTTGGCGATCATCGTTCACGATCCGGATGCGCCGATGGCGGGCGGTTTTACCCATTGGGTAGCGTTCAATATCGATCCCACCGCTGATATTGCAGAGAATTTTAAGGGTGGAACGCAGGCTTCCAATGGCGCAAAAAAAATTGGGTACATCGGCCCCTGTCCCCCTCAGGGAACTCACCATTATCATTTTATGATCTATGCGCTGGATACAAAATTATCCCTGGATAAAAATGCGGGCAAGGCCGAACTGGAAAAGGCAATGGAAGGCCATATTCTTTCGAAGGGAGAGTTGATCGGGCTATATAAAAAAACTAAATAAATTATTTAGGAGTTAAAAATAAAAAAAATAAGTTTATGGATAAAAGACATGAAATCATCGAAATTTTAAACGACCTGGTCAAGATTAACAATGACCGCATTGAAGGCTACAAAACCGCTGTTGGGGAATTGGATCATGATGATGCAGATTTGAAAAGCCTTTTCGATCGAATGATAGCCCAGAGCATGATGTTAAAATCTGACCTGGCCGAAGAAATTGAAGTACTGCATGGTGACATCGAAACGGGCACCACAGGAAATGGTAAAATATACCGGGCCTGGATGGGCGTCAAAGCTGTTTTTACGGGAAGGGATCGCCATTCGATCCTGGAAAACTGTGAGTTTGGCGAAGACGCTGCGCAGAAAGCCTATTCCACGGCACTTGAATCTGATGTATTACCGGATTTTATTCAGGAAATACTTCAGCACCAGCAGATCGTTCTGAGGGAAGCCCACGATAAGATCAGGGCCCTTAGGGATGTACATGCGTAAAAACTAAGGAGATAAAAAAAAGGCCAGACTTACCTAAGTCCGGCCTTTGTATTTATAGTAACCGTCCTATTGCAATATCATTTTCTTACTTTTCAACAGCATGACCAATAAAGTCATTGAGATGAAACTGGTAAGGGTAAGTAAGGCAGAAATGGTATAGTCCTGCTGCAGGAAAAGATGCAAACTCACAATTCCTGAGATGATGATGGTGACGAGGATCGGAATGGTAAATAGCGTTTTCATGACTATGTGTTTTGAGTTATTTAATTAGGTTCATATATAGTAAGACTTTTTAAGGGTCCAAAAGTTTCTTAAAGGATCGTTAAGATCAGCGGTCAAAATACTACCAAAAGGCCATCCTAAATATTTTGGGTATTGACAACGCTTTAGTAGTTTCACCTAAATCGACGAAAAAACGGCTGTGCTGATGACAACGACTATTTCTCCGCGTGATGTGCTGCAGAAAATTTTTGGCTATGATTCATTCCGGAACAATCAGCAGGAGATCATCGAACATGTATTGGGCGGAAAAGATGCCCTCGTGCTGATGCCAACGGGGGGTGGCAAGAGTTTGTGTTACCAGGTGCCTGCCCTTTGCCTGCCGGGAGTGACTGTGGTGGTAAGCCCGCTTATTGCCTTGATGAAAGACCAGGTGGATGCACTCAAGGTGAATGGGATCAAAGCTGCCTTTCTCAACAGTTCATTGAACGGAAGCGACCAGTCGTTCATTATGCAACAATTGAGAAGAAATGAATTGAAACTTCTTTATATCGCACCCGAAAGACTGATGGGCAATGAAAAGTCCTTTATTCAGTTCCTGAAAGACATCCGGGTCTCTCTTTTTGCCATTGATGAAGCGCACTGCATTTCCCAGTGGGGACATGATTTTCGTCCCGACTACCTTATCCTGGGCGGTCTTAAGGAGAATTTTCCCGAAGTGCCCATTGTTGCCCTGACGGCCACTGCCGATGAGCTGACCAAGAAGGACATTATCGACAAGCTGCATTTTTCTACATGGAAATTTTTTGAAAACAGTTTCAATCGCCCAAACATTTACTATTACGTTAAACCCAAATCAAATTATTATGATGAATTGATCAGTTATTTGGAAGCGCATAGGGAAGACAGTGGGATTATTTATTGCTTAAGCAGGAACGCTACGGAGCAGTTGGCAGGCGATCTGGCTGAAGATGGATTTAATGCCGCAGCCTACCATGCCGGGCTGGAAAAGCAAACCCGTGATGAAAGGCAGGATCTTTTTCTTCGTGATGACATTAAGATCATCGTCGCTACCATCGCCTTTGGCATGGGCATCAACAAGAGCAATGTGAGGTTTGTAATACATGTGGATTTGCCAAAAAACATGGAGGGCTATTACCAGGAAACAGGCAGGGCAGGCCGGGATGGGCTGCACAGTGAAGCCATCTTGTTTTATAGTCTGGCTGATGTGATGAAACTAAAAAACTTCGCCCAGGTGGAAGGCAATGAGGCCCAGACCAAGATCCTGTTGCAAAAATTGGATAAGATGCGCAGGTTTTGTGAGACCAGGTCCTGCAGGAGAAAGTATATCCTTAATTATTTTGGAGAAGCGGCGCCTGATTTTTGCGGAGGTTGCGACACCTGTCTGAACAGGCCAGAGCTCAGGGAAGCTACAGTTACATCGCAAAAAATTCTTAGTGCCGTATACCGTCTCAAAGAGAATTTTGGAATGCACTATGTCATCGATGTATTGCGTGGAAGTCAGAATGAAAAAATGCGTGAGGAGCACAAACAGTTATCGGTATTTGGTATCGGCAAGGACATGCATAAGGAGGAATGGCTTCATTATATCAGGGAATTATTGCATGCAGGGTACCTGCTGCAAACCGTTTCCCAATACCCGGTATTGCGGCTGACCGAAAAAAGCAAGGGCGTGCTTTTTGAAAAAGAGAAAGTGTGGCTGGCGGCGCCGCTGCAAATCGTAATCCCTAAGGAGCCTGTTGTGTACCAGCAACATGCCTACGAAAAAGGGCTTTTTGAAGACCTGAAGCGGCTTCGCAACAAATTCGCGCATGAAGAAAACGTACCGGCGTATATTATTTTCAGCGACAGCACGTTGATGGATATCGCTACCTATTTGCCATTGAGCCGGAATGATCTCTCCAAAATTTCCGGCTTTGGTGTGTACAAAATGGAGAAATATGGCAATCCCTTCCTGGAACTGGTGCAGGACTATTGCCGGGACCATAACCTGGAGTCCTTAATTCATCTCAAACAACCCAAAAGAGAAAGAAAACAAAAAAGGGGCCGTTAGTCGTTAAGATTTATTGGATCCACGGGTAATGAGAAAAATAACGAGGGCAATGATGCCAACCACGATCAGGATCCCCACCCACACGCCGGCCTTAAAAATATCACCTACTACGGCACATCCTCCAAGAAGTCCGATCATAAAGACGAACAGGAAAAGAACGATATTCTTGAACATACATATTTTAGAGCAACCATTGCAAATACAATACCTTTCTGCCAAACAAAAAAGGCTTCAACATACCCGATGTGTCCTCTATGCTACCTCTTGGGTACCTCATTGGTACCTCATTGCTACCTCGGATTCCGAGTACCCAAAGAGTACCCAAAGAGTACCCAAAGAGTATCCAAAGAGTACCCAAAGAGGAGGATCCGAGGAGCAAGTGTCATTCGTCACACGTTTTCCCGTAACCCGTCCCAAGTTTTATCGAAGACCGTCACATTTTCGAAAGAACGGGCGGGGGCTGATATATATTTGCTTTAATGAATTTGCTGTGAATTGGGTATATTTTTTCTCA
>DATHGW010000258.1:0-3602 GCA_035317445.1 Puia sp. | reverse complement strand
GTGTGGAAGGTCATGCCAGAAACAAAAGGAAGATCATTGGAGCAGATACAGCATGAATTGGGAATTGATTGAGTCGGGAGTCCGTTGAACCTTGTCATTCCGAGCGAAGCGAGGAATCTGTCATAATGCCGCTTGGCTATTTTGCCGATTCCTCGCTTCGCGCGGAATGACAAGCGGTTCATTCGACTCCTGACTCCCGACTATATAATTAAACAAACACCCCATGTCTTCCCCAAAAGGAATCTGGAAGGTCATCACTGCTTCATCGCTCGGCACGCTGATCGAATGGTATGACTTTTATATCTTCGGCAGTCTCGCAACGGTTATCGCGAGCCAGTTTTTTCCTAAGACCAATCCAACGGCTGCTTTGCTTTCTACGCTGGCCACGTTTGCCGCGGGTTTTATTGTCAGGCCCTTCGGCGCCTTGGTATTTGGCAGGCTGGGGGATATTATCGGCCGCAAATACACCTTCCTGCTCACGTTGATTATTATGGGCGGATCTACTTTTTGCATCGGCCTGGTGCCGGGATATGACAGCATCGGTTTTGCCGCTCCACTGATCGTGCTGGTATTGAGATTGCTGCAGGGACTCGCCCTCGGTGGCGAATACGGTGGCGCCGCTACCTATTTTGCTGAACATGCACCACTTCACCGAAAGGGATACTATACCTCCTGGATCCAGACGACGGCGACCCTGGGATTATTCGTTTCGCTGGGCGTCATCCTGCTAACCAGGCACCTCCTGGATGAAGATCAGGCAAAATCCATTGCAAAATTCAATGACTGGGGTTGGCGCATACCCTTCCTCGTTTCCATCGTGCTGGTGATCGTGTCGATTTATATCCGTCTAAAAATGAAAGAATCACCATTGTTTTCTAAGCTGAAAACAGAAGGCAGGACATCCGTCAATCCCCTCAAAGAAAGTTTTGCGCATAAAGCAAACCTGAAGATGGTATTGCTTGCCCTGTTCGGTGCAACAATGGGCCAGGGTGTGATCTGGTATACCGGGCAATTCTATGCGCAATCTTTTATTGAGAACGTCTGTAAAATAGATTTCGATCAATCCAGGACCATCCTGATCTGGGCTATTTTAATGGGCACGCCTTTCTTTGTGATCTTCGGCAGCTGGAGCGACAGGGCAGGGCGCAAATGGATCATGATTACAGGAATGTTTCTCGCGGTGATATCCTACCGTTTTCTTTTTGGCCAATTGCTGCGGGCTGCTGATACCAAAGACAAAAAGGAATGGACCGATAAGAAAGAATTGAAGACCAGCCTCGTTCGCATTGCCGGCACGGAAAATTCGATGAGGACGACCACGACAAAAACATTTTATGAGGACGGCATGGTGCTGTCGGAAATAAAAAAGGACACAGTATTTGATGATCCCGCAAGAAAGACAGTTCACCCAGATATCAAAACGTCCAAGATCCTGGGCATGAACAATTATTGGAAGATGGTGGCCATCGTGTTTGTGATGATCATCTATGTGACCATGGTCTATGGACCCATCGCCGCATTCCTTGTCGAAATGTTCCCCACCAGGATCAGGTATACATCCATGTCATTACCCTACCATATAGGCAATGGGGTATTCGGCGGATTGACCCCTTTCATTGCGACTTTGCTGACCACCATTTACACAGGCGACAAACTGGTGGGCCTGATGTACCCGCTGATTATAGCAGGCGTCTGCATCGTGATAGGAAGCATTTACATCAACAACAAAGCTGCTGCCATGGTAGCTGACTAAATAATATTGTCATGAATAAGGTAAAACAATTCGCCGGTGTGATTTGGATCATCCTTGGTCCTGCTGCGATCTGGTATCTACTGAAAACCGCCGCGTCAGAAATCTCAAAAAAACCCATCATCGATACGAAGATTCAGTGGAGTGTTTTTATTGTTGTATTCATACCTATCGCTATTGGGATGGTTTTGTTTGGATATTATGCATTGAAAGGGGAATATGATGAAGCCCCCTGACGGTCTGCCACCCTCGGGGGTTTTCCTTACTTTCGCATCGTAAACCATTTTCATGTCCATCGAAGTCAGGTCGCTTACCAAAAATTACGGGGAACAGAAAGCCATTGACAATCTGTCTTTCAAAGTAGGGCAAGGCGAAATCGTTGGATTCCTGGGTCCTAATGGTGCAGGGAAATCCACTACGATGAAGATTCTTACGGGATTTATTGCCGCCAATTCGGGTGATGCGCTTGTTTGTGGAATTAACGTTAAGGCACAACCGCTGGAAACCAAAAAAAAGATCGGGTACCTGCCTGAGGCCAATCCACTTTACCAGGATATGTATGTGAGGGAATACCTGGATTTTGTTGCAGATGTGCACCAGGTAAAAAATAAAAAACAGCAGATAGAATCCGTGATCAAAACCGTGGGACTGACAGCAGAAAGCAGGAAAAAAATCAGCCAGTTGTCAAAAGGCTACAGGCAGAGGGTAGGGTTGGCCGCCGCGCTCATCCATGACCCCGAAGTGTTGATCCTGGATGAACCTACCAGCGGCCTGGACCCTAACCAGATCATCGAGATCAGGGATGTGATCAGGAGCCTCGGAAAGCATAAAACGGTTTTATTCTCCTCGCATATCCTGCAGGAAGTGGAAGCCATCTGCGACCGCGTGATCATCATCAACAAGGGGATCCTGGTCGCCGATGATCAGTTGAGCCATCTGCAAAACAAAAATTCCCGCAATATCATCCGCGTCAGTTTTAAAGAACCGCTGGAATCCACCTTGCTTGAAAAAATGCGGGCGGTTCAATCCGTCTCGAAGATTGACGACCATCAATGGGATATCGAAACAAAAGAACCGGAAGAAGTAAAGAAACAATTGCTGGAACTGGCTTTGCAGAATAACCTGAACATCGTTTCTTTGCAAAGCGAAAATCAAAGCCTGGAAGATGTGTTCAGGAGTTTAACGACCACAACGGTCGTCAGCCAACCATAACCAACAAACAAACTCATTATGAGCTACATTTCAGAGATACATGCAAGGCAAATATTAGACAGCCGCGGAAATCCCACGATCGAAGTGGATATCGTTACAGACGAAGCAGCCATGGGGAGGGCCGCCGTACCGAGCGGCGCCAGTACAGGCATCCACGAAGCGGTTGAACTGCGGGATGGCGACAAGAAGCTTTATCAGGGAAAAGGCGTGCTGAAAGCCGTTGGTCATGTTAACAACCAGATCGCTGAAAAATTATTGGGGTGGGAAGTAGCGGACCAGGCAGGACTCGACCAGTTGCTGATCGACCTGGACGGAACAGCCAACAAATCCAAATTGGGTGCCAATGCCGTACTCGCCGTGAGCATGGCTGCCGCCAAAGCCGCAGCGCAGGAAGCAGGTCTGCCCTTGTTCAGGTATATCGGCGGCACCAACGCCAGGACCCTGCCCATGCCAATGATGAATATCCTGAATGGTGGCGCGCATGCAGACAATAAGATCGATTTCCAGGAATTTATGATCATGCCGGTAGGCGCGGCTTCCTTTAGCGAAGGATTACGCTGGGGGACCGAAATATTTCATGTATTGAAAGGGGTACTGAAGAAAAAAGGATATAGTACCAATGTGGGCGATGAGGGTGGAT
>DATHGW010000257.1:0-6263 GCA_035317445.1 Puia sp. | reverse complement strand
ACTCTATAACGGTACCGATATACGCAGTAAAGTCTTGCACGAGGCGGAAAGACTGGAAGGCTCGGTGCGCAATACCGGTCTTCATGCCGCGGGAATTATCATTGCCCCGGAAGACCTGATGAATATCATTCCGGTATGTACGGCAAAAGATTCGGAACTGCTGGTCACGCAAATCGAAGGAAGCATCATCGAAGACGCCGGTGTGCTGAAAATGGATTTCCTCGGTTTGAGAACTTTGAACGTGCTCAAGACGGCGCTGGAACTCATCAAAGAAAATCATGGCATCGCAATAGATATCGATTCCATTCCCCTGACGGATAAAAAGACTTTTGAATTATACCAGAAGGCGGAAACCATCGGCACATTCCAGTTCGAAAGTCCGGGCATGCAAAAATACCTGCGCGATCTGAAACCGGATCAGTTCAATGACCTGATTGCCATGAACGCATTGTACAGGCCAGGACCAATGGCCTATATTCCGAATTACATCGACCGCAAGCACGGAAAAGAGCCCATCTCTTATGACCTTCCCGAAATGGAGGAGATCCTGAAAGATACCTATGGTATCACGGTCTATCAGGAGCAGGTGATGCTCCTCGCACAGAGACTGGGTGGTTTCAGCAAAGGAGACGCCGATGTATTGCGCAAAGCGATGGGTAAAAAACAGAAGTCCATCCTCGATAAAATGAAGAAGCAGTTTGTGGATGCCGCAGGCGCCAGGAACCATCCGGCGGCCAGGTTAGAAAAGATATGGACCGATTGGGAAGCGTTCGCACAATATGCATTCAACAAATCCCATTCCACCTGTTATGCATTCGTTGCCTACCAGACCGCTTACCTGAAAGCACACTATCCTTCAGAATACATGGCCGCTGTGTTGAATCATGCAGGAAATATTGATAAGATCACTTTCTTCATGGAAGAGTGCAAACGGATGGGGTTGAAAGTACTCGGGCCGGATGTCAATGAATCAAAAAAAGGATTTGCAGTCAATGAAAAAGGAGAGATCCGCGTGGGGTTGGGTGGATTAAAAGGCGTAGGCGAAGCTGCCTTGCACAGTATCATCGAAGAAAGGGAAAAAAACGGTGCGTTTAAAACGATTTTTGACCTGGTCAAACGCGTGAATCAACGAACCACCAATAAGAAAACATTAGAGAGTCTGGCCCATGCCGGTGCATTCGATTGTTTCAGGGAATTCCACAGGGCGCAATATTTTCATATTCCAGCAGGTGACACCTCTACCGGGATAGAAAAAATCATCCGTTTTGGCAATGTGTTCCAGACCAATTCATCACAGAATAACCATAGTTTGTTTGGAGAATTGTCCATGCCCGAAATTCCCTCTCCAAAAATTCCAGGCTGTGAACCATGGACCCTGACCGAATTGCTCGACCATGAAAAAGAAATCATCGGCATATTCATGAGCGGCCATCCGTTGGATCATTTCCGTTTTGAAATACAGCATTACGGCATTACCCAATTGGGAGAATACAATGAGATCAAAGAGGCCATCGGTTTACAAGCCAATCCAAACAAAAATTTTCGGTTGGCCGGATTGGTAACAGATGCACAGCACCGGGTCACAAAAATGGGCAAGCAATTCGGTTCTTTCGTGCTGGAAGACTATACGGGCAAGAGTGAATTTTTGCTCTGGAGTGAGGACTATGCGAAGTTTTCGAATTACCTCGAAAAAGGCAATAACCTGTTTATGACGGGTTATTTCAGGCAACGTTTTAACAAATCCGAATTTGAGTTCAAGGTGGACAAGATCATGCTATTGGAAAGCATCAAGCAACAATTGACGAGACAGTTGGTCGTCGATGTCGATGCCCGGTTCGTGAATGAGGAACTGGTGCATTTTGTGGAAAAGAATGTTAAAAAGTTCCCGGGGCGTTCCATCTTGAAATTCAATATCCGGGAACCAAGAACCAATTCCAGGATCAGCCTGTACACCCAGGAAAATGGCTTTGAAATGAATGACGAAATGGCCGCATTCCTGGAAACCAGACCTGAGATGGAGGTACAGGTAGTCAGCGCTTAGTATTTAATACTGTCAAAACATCCTTTAAGCCAATTTGGAGGCATTTTTGCACAATATAGACTGTCATTGAAACGACAAAAAGATCCGGCAAATTAGCAGACCTTTACATAAACTTAAAAAACACATCATATGGCATTAGAATTCACAGATTCCAACTTCCAGGAGCAAGTTATCTCTTCCGATAAACTGACAATAGTCGATTTTTGGGCAGAATGGTGCGGACCTTGCCGTGCGATCGGGCCGGTCATTGAAGAGTTGTCAAAAGAATATATTGGTAAGATCAATGTGGGCAAAGTTAATGTGGACCATAACCCGCAGCTGTCCATCAATTATGGTATTACTTCTATTCCAGCCATCCTTTTTATCAAGGGCGGAAATGTGGTTGATAAATTGGTAGGTGCGCAACCCAAGACCAATTTCGTCAAGAAAATCGAATCACACATTTAACGATATTTCCCGATTGAAAAAAAACCCGTCCCCGCCTAATGCGGGACGGGTTTTTTGTTTCGCATGCCCGAGAATTTCACATCCCATGCGCTGGCGTAATGGACCAAAGGAATAATATGAATTTTGGAAGGCCGGGTTGCTGTCTTAGCTCAATGGTCATTTTTGCGCCGGCGAAAGAGGCTAATGGCACGATCATACGATAGGCCATTTTGTGGGTCATATTGATCCACATCTTCGTGCTGATGGCGGTGTTTTCCGCATTCGTCAGCTCTACTATCAGACAAGACTCATTGTTGACGGTATCCCTTCCCGTTACCCTGAGCTGGTATAATTTGGCTTTGCCGTCGTCGCCGACAAGATAGAATCCCGTCATGTATCCTTCCCTTAATGGCATGCGGGCAATCAACAAGTCAATGCCTGCCCCATCGTGCAAATATGCACCATCGACGGTTTCGCTTGTGGTCTTATCACCGGTTGTGGTGGTAATATCTTTTCCGATAAATGTATATTCCGTAACAGCGGATTTTTGCAGGGTTTTACGACTAACCAAATGCAGGCTGGCTTTCTGGTAGGTCGCCTCGTCGGCCTGGTCGCCGGCCTGTCCAAGAATCCTGTCGGTTACGATCCAATTCAAACTATCTCCTGTGATCGATCTGACCATCGCCAATGGCACTTTTCGCCCAGGCAATTCAACCAATAAACTATACGTATAGTTTCCGGCTGCCAGGTCAACCGAAGGTGCCGCGAATTCCTCTACGGGACTAACGGGTATGGCTACACCCAATGTAACGGTTTCCACATCTACCGTAATTTCCTTCGCTCTTTTTGCCAGGTCGGATCTCATACTTTCCTGGAAACGGCCCCGCAAATATTTCCCAAGAAATGCTTCCACCCGGGCAAAAACAGCTGCGCTGTTCAGGGGGTTGACAAACGGATATCCTTCACCGGGCAAAGAAATATATTCTACTTTACGGCCGGAATCTCTTAATGCAACAACGATCTGGTCATTCTCAGCCTTCTTCACGAATGGGTCATTCATTCCATGCACAATCATCAATGGCGTTCTGACGACTGAATCTGCATTCAGCGGAGATTGTTTTCTTAAAAAGTTCTTTCCTTCGGTGGTGGAACTATCCCCTACCCTTTCTTTGAATATTTTGCGCGTTCCCGTCCAGGCGGCCGGGATGGCATTAGAAAAAGAGATCAGGTTGGCGGGACCGTTAATATCCACGGCTGCAGCATAAATATCCGATGTAAACGTCAAACCTGCTAATGCTGCATAACCGCCATAATTGCTTCCGATGATGCCAATCCGTTTTGGATCGGCAATACCTTTGCCGATCAGGTCATTGACACCCCAGGTAATATCATCCTGCATCAGCAAGCCCCATTGTTTGTTTCCAGCATTCAGGAATTTTTTTCCAAACCCATCACTACCTCTGAAATTCATCTGCAAAACTGCATACCCTCGGTTATTGAGCCATTGAACCAGGTTATTGAATCCTCTTTCATCCCTTGACCACGGGCCGGAATGCGGATATACAACCAATGGCAGATTTTTAGCAGGCAATCCCTTGGGCAAACTGAGGTAGGCAGGAATACTCAGCTCGTCACTACTCTGATAAGTAAAAGGCTGCATGCGGCTAAAATAATTCTCATACTGCCGCAGGCTATTCTGGGGAATGTATTGCAGAACCATTTGCTTTGTGGCGCGGTTGAAAAGATAGACCTGCGATAATTTATCATCACTGGAGACCGTAACCAGCCATTGCTGTTCATCAGCAGAAGCATTGGAAAAATCAATATTGCGTGCGGGGAATTTTTTTTGAAGAAAGAAATAATCGGCCTGGAAACTGGTGTCCTTCCAATAGATCCTGACCCTGTCATCAACATAGGTTGTCGACAAAAGCTGATGGGTTTGATTGCTGAATAAAGTGCTTTCCAGGTCAACCTTATTGAGTGGATCCTGCTCCAGGTCCTGCGATTTCATCGTCTCGGGATTGACCAGGAGTAATTTTACCAGGTTCTGGTTTTCTCCCTTGTTGGTTTCGAGGTAGAACCGTTGATTGTCATTCGTGAATTTCAGGGGCCGGCATTTTTCCAGGCTACTGCACTCGTATATTTTTGTGGAACTGCCATCTTTATTCAGTCGCAGGATTTCCGTACTGCTATCCGTCGCAAGATAACGGATGCCGAGTCGTGGCTGCTCGTCCCAATCAAATACAACCTCACTTATCCTGTCTGAATTTTTCCTCACGAGGCTAACTGCACCTGTACTGATCTGCAGGGTGTAGAGATCGTACCATCGGGGATCCCTTTTATTCATGCCGATCCATAACAGGTCAGGATTTTTTGTACTGGTTGCGTAAATGACTGCGCTGGATGTATCCATCGGCGTCAGGTTACGCACGGTCGGGATGCCCGCATCGGTGCTGTCCTGGGGATCAATAGTATAAATGTTAAAATTTTCATTGTTCCAGATATTGTGGGCAAAGAGAATGTATTTACTGTCGGCAGTCCAGAAATAATTTCCGAGCGGTTCTTCACTCGATGTTATAGGGCGCGCCTTGCTGATGGACTCATCGGTCTTCTTCACCCAAATATTCATAACGCCTTTATATGCTTTCAAAAAGGCGATCATGCGTCCGTCAGGGCTTAATTGTCCGTTACTGATTTCCGGATTGTTGAAAAATAACTCCCGGTCTATGAGCGGAGCAGGCTGGCTTGATTCCGGAGGAGCCGGCTTTTGTTGGCCTTGTCCAAAAATAAATGAACTTCGAAACAGCATCATCAACAGCAAACAGGATATGCATTTCACCTGCGGTAAACCTTTCATGCTCATAGTAGATTTGAATAGCAAAATAGGATACAAATTATATCAATCACATTAATATTCCGGCAATGGTGGCGGAAAGATAGGAGGCCAGGGTTCCACAAAGCAATGCCTTTAAACCTAGCCTGGCCAGGTCGGCCCTCCTCCCGGGAACCAGCGCCCCGATGCCCCCGATCTGCATGCCCACGCTGCTGAAATTGGCGAAGCCGCAAATGGCCACGCTGACGATCAGCAATCCTTTTTCGGAAATGATGGGCACCGTTTTACCGGTCAGGTTCTTGAAAGCCACGAATTCATTAATCGTGAGCTTTTGTCCTAATAATGTCGCCGCATTGCTCACATCAACTGTCGGAATACCCATCGACCACGCGAAGGGATAAAATATTTTTCCGAAAATCCAGTTCAGGGTCAAATCAAAATGCGGATTGAAAAGATGGGCGATGTGGAGCAACAGATAGTCGAGCAAAGCAATCACGGCGATGAAACCGATCAGCATGGCAATGACATTCATCGCAATCTTAAACCCTTCTCCCGCTCCGTGTGATACGGCATCGATCACGTTGGTATAATGGCTTTTTACTTCAAGTTTTACCTTTGCCAGGGTCTGGCTTTCCTCCGTTTCAGGCCACACTATTTTGGAAATGACCAGTGCCCCCGGGGCCGCCATCAGGCTGGCCGTAATTAATTTGGGTGCAAGGTCAAGCCCCGCCTGGGCGCCCATATTCGCATATACGACCAGGATACCACCTGCAATACAGGCGAGGCTTCCGCTCATACTGGCAAGTAATTCGCTTGCAAAGTTAGGTAGTCGGAGCCGGATTTTGGGATGCATCTTATAAAAATGGTTATCTTCCGGTTTCAATTAAACCAGTCTTATTATGGAGCGTTTTCACGGACTGATTGGTATTGCACTGATCCTGGGGCTGGCTTTTTTATTTTCCA
>DATHGW010000256.1:0-4869 GCA_035317445.1 Puia sp. | reverse complement strand
CCTCGGGGCATGGGCGATTTTTCTGCACGTAGGCACACAGGTCATCGCCATAGATACCATCATTAATTATGCAAATTCCATGCAGATCAACCTGATGGAGGCGAAGGCCTTTCCTTCCTTCACTCTTTTTGCAACCATCTGCGGGTATACGCTGGGCATTATCTGCATTCCCAAATGGATCAGCCAGGTGAATGCATTGAGAATATGTACCCTGTTGGGTGTCGCATTGACCTTGCTGATTCTTTTTAGTCACGGCACCGTTTATTTTTTAGGCCATCGTGCAGATATTTCCATCTGGTTCCTGGTGTTGCTCGGTTTTGCCAATTCCCTGGTATGGGCTGCGATCTGGCCCCTGGCCCTTCAGGGATTGGGAAGATTTACAAAGCTCGGCGCGTCTATCATGATCATGGGATTGTGCGGCAACGCAATACTTCCTTTATTGTACGGATGGCTGGCCGACCGGTACAATGTGCGTTCCGCCTACTGGATATTATTTCCCTGTTATCTGTACCTTGTATTCTATGCTTTTTACGGACATAAAATCAGAAGATGGGCATTCAGCAATTGAAAATAGTTAACGGAAAGATCATAACGCCGCTGGGTATCCTGGTGGGCGGTACCGTACTGATTGAAGGAAAAAAAATCACCGGTATCAGCGAGCGGGATATTGAAACAACAGATGCTGTTGAAATGGATGCCAAAGAAAATTATATCGCTCCGGGCTTCATCGACATCCATGTGCATGGCGGAGGCGGAGCTGATTTTATGGACGGAACTGCAGAGGCATTTTTGACCATTGCTAATTTGCATGCCCGGCATGGCACGACCTCCATGCTCCCGACAACGCTGAGCAGCAGTAAGGAGCAGATCATGCAGAGCCTCTCGACCTATGAAAAAGCAGACAAACTCAATTCCCACGGCGCACAATTCCTGGGTATGCACCTCGAAGGTCCATATTTCGCTATGAACCAGCGCGGGGCTCAGGATCCCCGCTATATCCGCAACCCGGATCCTGAAGAGTACCAGGAAATCGCTTCGGCGTTTTCCTGTATTAAAAGATGGAGCGCAGCCCCTGAATTACCCGGCGCACTTGAATTTGGCCGATTCCTTCGTTCCAAAGGGCTGTTGGTTTCATTAGCGCATACGGATGCTGTTTATGAAGAAGTGATGGCGGGATGGGAGAGTGGGTACAGTCTGGCGACGCATTTATATTCCGGTATGTCTGGCGTTACGCGCAGAAATGCATTCCGCTATGCCGGCGTCATAGAAAGTGCATATCTCATTGATAAGATGGATGTGGAGATCATCGCCGACGGCATCCATTTGCCGGCGCCGCTCCTGCAACTGGTGTATAAGATCAAGGGGCCGGGAAGAACGGCGCTGATCACAGATGCGATGCGTGCTGCAGGCATGCCTCCCGGTGAATATATGCTAGGCCATTCAACGGAGGGCCTCAGGGTCATCGTGGAGGATGGCGTAGCGAAGTTACCTGACCGCAGTTCCTTCGCGGGTAGCGTGGCTACCGCAGACCGGTTGGTCAGGACCATGATTGATCTTGCAGGAATCCCGCTGATAGAGGCGGTCAGGATGATCACGGAGACCCCTGCACGCATATTGCAAATCCTGGAAACCAAGGGGGAATTAGCAGAAGGGAAGGATGCAGACATCGTGATTTTCAATTCGGCTATAGAAATTCAAATGACCATGATCGGCGGGACGATGGTATATGAGCGATGAAATCAACAACCATTTAATTTTTTAACAATATTTACACATATAGTCCATGCTTTCATGATGATGTGGATTCGATTCCCTTCCTGACTTTAGATTTGCCGTTTTTGCGGTTGATTTTACACCCTAAAAAAGCGAATACGCAGGGGCACTGTTATTGATTAAATTAAGACTCATCAAAACTTTTTTTATGGCAACACTGCAAAAAATTGTCTCCAATCTTTGGTTTGACGACCAGGCGGAGCAAGCGGCAAAATATTATACCGGCATTTTCAGGAACAGCCGTATAAAAAAAATCACGTATTACACAAAGGCAGGTTATGATGTTCATCATAGAAAGGCGGGATCGGTGATGACGGTGGATTTTGAACTTGAAGGTCAACGATTCGTTGGGCTGAATGGTGGGCCGGATTTTAAATTTAATGAAGCCGTTTCGTTTATTATTGAGTGTGATTCACAGGATGAAATTGACTTTTATTGGGAAAAACTTTCCGCCGGTGGCGATCCAACATCGCAACAGTGCGGATGGTTAAAAGACAAATTCGGTTTATCCTGGCAGGTTGTGCCGAAAATACTGTCCGACCTGTTCGGAACAGCCGATTCGGAAAAATCAGAACGCGTCATGAATGTCATGCTGAAAATGAAAAAGCTTGACATCGACTTGTTGCAACAGGCATACGATGGACGAAGCGGGCAGGACGGAAAAAAGAAGAGAGAACAGCTGACTGAACAGTTATAATGAAAAGCCCTGAAGGCAGCTCCGCTTAGGTGTAACACACTTTGGCGCGGCGCTTTCAGGGCTTTTTGTTGTAAAAAAATGATGCGCTAACTTTTGTTCTATTGCGATAGCTTTATTTCTCCAACATCCGTTGGCTGACCGTCAGTAACGGTTATGCCATCTTTAGCGAAATCCTTATATGGAGCTTTTGCTTCAATATAGATCTTATAAGTGCCAGGCTTAACATTCGTGAACTCAAATGAACCAGCTACAATCAGAACTTTAGTTGAATCCATTCCCGAGATGATCCAGGCCCTGTCGGCTCCCGCAGCGGGATTAACAGTCCCTTTTAATGATCCATCTTTGATTTGAGCAAAAGCCACGAGGCCTGCCATGGAAATACCCACCAGCCATAAACCAATCTTAGTCCGTTTCATGATACTACATTTTAAAAGTGAATAAATAGTCTATACAATCCGAGGCTTAAGATGGGGATAATTGCTACGGTCAAGGCGGGAATAAACTGAAAGGACAACTTCTATGCCAGAAATTAAATTGCCTGACCAGTAGCTATTGTATGGTTCGTTTCGCTTCCAGAATATTCCTGATCTGCACTTCCATGTCCTGCAAATGATATTTGCTCAGTGCATCTGTCTGTTTGTTGGCAGCTGTATGCACTTCACTTTGGAGGATGACCAAATCATGTCTTATGATCGAATGGGCATCCGTCTCCGTTGTAGCTGAATTATTCGAAGTCAGGATATCCTGAAGGGCACCCACATACGATTTCTGCAGGTTCCTCCGGTAAGGATCAATCCCTTTTGCTATTGGCAACTCCTTCCAGATGATCTTATGTATTTCGTTAAGATATTCATCTGCCGGCAGGGCGAGATCTCCAAATTGCCGCATATTGGCCAGGAGTTTATTGATCCTGTTGATGTCCAGCAGGCTGTTGAGCACCCTGACCTGAATGTCTTCTACAAAGTCAGGTTGAGCAGGCTCGGCCACGCGCTGCGTTACCCTTTTATCCAGCAGCCAGTAGGGCGTGGTAAAAAGTTCTTTATCAAAAAAATCCAATGCCGCCTGTTGTTTTCCGATGGGGACGGCTTCATAAACTTTTTTCTGCGCGGCGGCCGCCAGCGTGTCTTTCTCCTCGGCCAGCCGGGTATAGTATACGCCCCCGATATTGCGCAGTACATGGTTCATATAGGTGAAGTACTGGTTTTTGAGCATCTGGTACGTCAAGGACAAATTTTCATAAATCCCGCCATCTTCGTGTGTCCATTCAGGTAAGTTCGGTAATATCCTTTTCAAATTGAGGATGCCGTAGCTGCTGGCTTTCATCGCATCATCACCAAGGTCTTCGCGCTGGCATCTCGGATCATTGAGGTTCTCTACTTCGCCATTCCCAAACCAAAGCCTGGGGTTTTTGCCTGTGCTGTCCACGATCCACTGGCGGGTGATCTTTTTATCCTCTTCGCTGCTTGCGGCAAAACTGTTTTTATAGCCCCATTTGATGGCCCAAGTATCGTATTCGCCGATCCTCGGGAAAAGATCATATTCCGGAATGCGGTCTTCCGGCTGAGCGACATAGTTGAACCTGGCGTAATCCATGATGCTGGCGGTATGACCATGCAGGTCTAAATAATTTTTACTTCTCAGCGAATCCACCGGCGTCTGGCTGCTGCTCCCGAAATTATGCCTCAGGCCCAGGGTATGGCCCACTTCATGGCTGCTCACAAAACGGATGAGCTGGCCCATCAGTTCCTCATCAAACTCAGCATGTCGCGCTCTGGGATCTGTTGCACCAGCCTGTACGATATACCATTCGTGGAGGAGCTGCAATACGTTATGGTACCAACCGATATGCGTTTGGATGATCTCGCCGCTTCTCGGGTCATGCACCTGGGGACCGTACGCGTTCCAGGTTTCCGAAGGTAAGTAGTTGATAAAATTATAACGCGCATCATCCATTTTCATGAGCGTGTTATATTCCGGCCACTCTTTGCCCATGATCGCATTTTTAAATCCTGCCTGCTCAAAAGCTTTCTGCCAGTCGTTGATGCCCTGGATCAGGTATTTTCTCCATTGTTTTGGCGTTGCAGGATCGATATAAATGACAATCGGTTTTTTCGGTTCTACCAATTCTCCTCTTTTCGATTTCTCAAGATCTTCGTCTGCAGGTTCCAATCTCCATCGTAAAATAAATTTCCGGTCTTCCACTTTTTGCTGACGATCCCCGAAATGATATACCTGGTCTGCAAAATAGCCTACCCTGGGATCTGCGATCCGTTGCTGCATGGGATGCTCGGGCAGTTCAATAAAACTCGTATGGCTCTCGATGGTTACAGGGGAACCCGCGGTCAATCCCCTGATGCCTTTGTTTACCCCGTTGCGCATGATATCCATTTCCACATTGA
>DATHGW010000255.1:0-5140 GCA_035317445.1 Puia sp. | reverse complement strand
GCCGGCATGCAGGTGGTAGCCCTGAGTGTGATCACGGACCTGGGTATACGCGAAGAAGAAAACATCATCACGCATGAGGAAGTGCTGCAGGCAGCGCGGGAGGCGGAGCCCAAACTGACGGCCATTTTCAAGGAACTGATCGATGAATTATAATATTAACTTTCCTATAACCCCCGCCAACCCGTTAATGATGCATTTGTCGCGATATTTTTACCAGGTGAACGGATATAAACTCATTGCGGTTGTCATATTGGGAAGTTTGTTGTTGTTCGCGTGCAGCGTCAGGGCGCAGGATCCGCTGTCGAGATTCAGTAATATGGGAAGGGGCGCATCGAAGGGCAAGGACACCGTGTTGACACACCGCACCGCGGCCGAAGATTCCATTACCATCAATTACCGCTTTCTGGACTCGAGCAGACTTCGAAAACTGGATTCCTCCATTTATGATTTCAGCAAAAAGATTCCGCTTCCCCGCACTTATATTGATTTGGGCAATCCGGGCAATGCGGCCAGGGATCTTATTTTTTCTCCTTCTCTGAAACCAGGATGGGACCCGGGCTGGCATGCCTATGACATCTACCTGTTCACCACAACCGAAACCAGGCTTTACAATACGACAAGGCCCTATACCGAATTGGGCTATTTGCTCGGCGCCAAAGCAGAGCAAATGATCAATGTGATCCACACACAGAACATCGGGCCGAATCTGAACTTCGCTTTTCAATACCGGTTGATCAATTCACCGGGAACTTATGACAACCAGACGAGCAATCACAACAATTATCGTTTCAGTACCTGGTACAGGTCCAAAAACAAGCGTTACCAGGCTTTCCTGGTCATTGTGGGAAGTAAATTGGCATCCGGAGAGAATGGAGGCTTTAAAAATCCCAAGGCATTGGATTCCACTTTTACAGAATTGTTTAATATTCCTACCCGGCTGGGTGCCCCACATCCGAATTCTACAAACCCGTTTCAAGTTGATATCAAAACCGGCACATTTTATTCGACAGGAACTTACATGCTTCGTCAACAATACGATATCGCCGGAATAAAAGATTCCGTTGTCACCGATTCAACGGTCATCCCCCTTTTCTTTCCTAAGTTTCGCGCGGAATACACCATACAATACAGTTCATATAAGTACAGGTTCGAAGACGATCTGCCGGATACTGCATTTTATGGGCCCAATTACCATTTTGTTTCTACGCCCGACACGTTTCAGGTCATCGATTCCTGGAAAGAACTGATCAATGACCTTTCCTTATACCAGTTTCCCGACAGCAAGAATGCACAACAATTTTTCAAGGCCGGGGTTTCTTTGCAGGATCTTTCGGGGAAATTTGAGGCGGGTTCAAAAACGCTTTATAATGTTTTTCTTCATGGTGAATACCGGAATAAGTCGCGAAACCAGAAATGGGATATTGAAGCATTGGGCAGGTTTTATTTGAATGGATTCAATGCCGGAGACTATAATGCTTACCTGAACCTGAGAAGGCTGATCAGCAAAAATCTTGGATACCTGCAAGTGGGATTTCAAAACGTCAACCGAACGCCTTCTTTTTCGTTTGACAGGGAAAGCAGTTTTGGTTTTGGAGTGAACAGCCTTTTCAAAAAAGAAAATACCATCAACCTTTTTGGCTCGATAGAAGTACCGAAATGGAAACTCGTGCTGGCAGGAAATTATTACCTGATCAACAATTACACTTATTTCCATGATTACTACCAAGCCGCACAGGAAACCAATCCCTTCAATGTGCTGCAGGTGAGCGCCAACAAAATGATTACCATCTACCGGCATTGGATCTGGCGTTTGCTGGTCGTATTACAGCAAAAAGCAGGTGCTTCCCCCATCAATATTCCCTTACTGGTCACCAGCAACCAGGTTGGTTATGAAGGCAACCTGGGATTTAAGAACCTGAACATCGCATTCGGCGCCGAGGCAAGATATTTTACCGCCTACAATGCGGATGGTTATTCTCCCTTGATCGGACAATTTTACGTGCAAAACAGCACGACCATCGAACAGAAATTACCAGATATTAATCTGTATGTCAATTTCAGGATTCGCGGGTTTTCGGCCTATGTGCGTGGAGAGAACCTGAATTCCCTGCGTCTCAACGGTCCCAATGGGTTTGGTTTCACCAATAATAATTTCGTGGCGCCATATTACCCTTACCCGGGCTTACGGATCAGGTTTGGTATTTTCTGGAGTTTTGTTAATTGAGGCTTGAAGAATGTAATTTGCTGTTTGTCTTTAAAAATAACCAATGAGCACTTTATCATATTTACCGGGGGGCATCAGGAAACTGATTCAATCTCTGTTCATCAAAAAAGATTGTTGTAAATGAAGCGGCTACTATTTTTCATGACATTAATTGGCATCGGCATGACAGGATCTACCCAAATCAAGAAGGGGCGCCAGGCGCCTGAATTAACCCTTCCGGATCTGAAAGGAAACATATTAACCCTTTCCAGCCTGAAAGGAAAAGTGGTGCTCATAGATTTTTGGGCCAGCTGGTGTGTCCCCTGCAGAAAAAATAACCCGCGTTTGGTAAAGCTATATAGTAAATACCATGAGCGGGGATTGGAGATCTTTGGTGTTTCTATCGATGACCATCCCGCGAACTGGAAAGAAGCCGTAGCCCAGGATCAATTAACCTGGTTGCAGGTGAATGACGACAAGGGCTGGAACGCACCTTCGATCATCGCCTATGACCTGAATGCTATTCCATCCTCATTCCTGGTTGACAAACTAGGGATCATACGCCAGGTAGACCTTGAGGGACGCAAGTTGGAAAATGAGATCAAATCCCTGTTGAATAAATAGTAACGCACGCTTAGCAGTCCGCCTCTTCGCAGGAACTATCTTCCATTTCTATCTCCAGCGTCACGTGCTGGATGTTTAAGTGCAACAATTCATGCTTAATGCTATGCTTCAGTTTTTCTATGGCTTGCATGTCTGTTTCCGCTGAAACCACAACATGACCCGTAAGGGCATTCTCTGTTGTGCTCAGCGCCCAGATATGCACGTGATGAAAATCTTTTACGCCGGTGATTTTTTTGATCTGCGCCTGTACGTTATGAAGATCGATCGCTTCTGGTACGCCATCCAGCGAAAGCCTGAGGCTGTCCTTCAGCAAACGCCAGGTGCTGAACACGATAACGACAGCAATAATCAGGCTCAGTACCGGGTCGATCCAATACAAATGCGTATAGAAAATAATGATACCCCCAATGACGAGCCCCGCAGATACCAATGCGTCGGCGAGCAGGTGCAGAAAGGCGCTCCTCATATTGAGGTCCTTTTCTTTCGCACGGAAAAACAGCAGGGCTGTTAAGGAATTCACGACAATGCCGATACCCGCAACGAGTGAAATGATTTTTCCGGGCAACGGTTCCGGAGACACGATCTTGTGCAGGGCTTCATATCCTATCGCACCGATCGACAGTAATAAAATACCCGCATTGAGCAAGGCGACCAGGATGGTCGTCTTCTTGTAGCCATAGGTATATCTTTCGTTCGATCTTACTTTCAGGAGGCGAAACGCAAACAGGGACAATGCAAGACTTGCAACGTCTGCCAGGTTATGGCCGGCATCTGACAAAAGGGATAGGGAATGAATGGACAATCCGACGATCGCCTCAATGATGACGAACAGGAAATTGAGCACCATGCCAATAATAAACGCCTTATTGATGTCTTTCGCATCAACCGTATGTTGGTGCCCGTGATGATGACCTTGTTGATGTGCGTGTGCGTGCTCCATGAATCAACGATTAATTACCCGCTGTAAGGGCTTCCAGCCCTGACTGCTTATAGTCTTTAATGATATTGTAGAGCGTATCCCTTTCTACAGGTTCTTTTTTTACCTGAGTGATCAGCGTCACCAGTTCCGCGGTGGTAAGGGTTGGATGTTGCTCCTCCGAACCGGCCATAGAATATATTTTTGTGGAATCATCGATTGTTCCATCGAGGTCATTCACACCGAAGGAAAGAGAAAGTTGGGCATTCTGCCTGCCAAGCATGGGCCAATACGCTTTCAGGTGCGGAAAATTATCCATGTATACACGCGAGATGGCATACACGCGCATATCCTCGACCAGGGAACTTTCGGGTATATGGCTCATATCATTGTTTTTGTTGCGAAACTTGAGGGGGATAAATGTATTGAAGCCACGGGTCTCGTCCTGAAGGTTCCGCAGTCTTTCCATATGATCAATGCGATGCGCATATTTTTCAATATGTCCGAATAACATGGTCGCATTACTGTGCATTCCCAACTGATGCGCGGTCCGGTGAATGTTCAGCCAGCCTTCAGCATCCACTTTATCTGCGGCAATTTGCTTCCTGATCTCCGGGTCAAAAATTTCAGCGCCGCCTCCAGGCAGTGAATCCAATCCTGCTTCGTGCATTTTTTTCAGTCCTTCTTCCACACTGACCTTCGCCTTACGGAACATATAGTCCAGTTCAACCGCAGTAAATCCCTTAATGTGAAGTCCGGGCCGGTGTGTTTTGATTTTTCGCAGCAGCTCTATAAAAAAATCCAGGTTCATTTTGGGATGAACTCCCCCAACGATATGTACTTCGGTAACCGGCTTGCCATCGTAGGCTTTGACCATTTCCAGCATTTGCTCCATGCTGAGTTCCCACCCCTCATCCCTATGCGCGTACAGGCGGGAGTAAGAACAAAATTCACAGGCAAATACACATACATTGGTTGGCTCGATATGGAAATTCCGGTTGAAATAAGTTTTGTGGCCATGCATTCTTTCCCTCACATGATTTGCCAGTGCTCCGGTAAAAGAAAGACTGCCTTTTTCAAAAAGCAGGAGGCCATCCCCGGCGTTCAACCTTTCCTTGTTGAGGATTTTTTCACCGACCTGACGCAGGCCGGCACTTTTTTCGTTCGCTATGATTTTCTCCATTGCACGATCTTCCATAATAATCATTGAACTGAGCATTGGTTAACACAATTGCTAAGTAATTCGCTTGCAAAGCTAGGTAGTCGGAGCCGGATTTTGGGATGCATCTTATAAAAATGGTTATCTTCCGGTTTCAATTAAACCAGTCTTATTATGGAGCGTTTTCACGGACTGATTGGTATTGCACTGATCCTGGGGCTGGCTTTTTTATTTTCCA
>DATHGW010000254.1:0-5759 GCA_035317445.1 Puia sp. | reverse complement strand
TTGCTTTGGAAGCCGCTTCGTACACATTGTCTTCGTAGACATCCCAGCCGCCAAATACAATATCCTCCAGCTCGGGCAATGGAACAAAATCCTTGATCAGGGGCGATCGGTTCTCGGTTCTCTTTCCTAAACGAATATTACCCATCTGTGTCAGGGATCCGATGGGTTGCGCCAATCCTTTCTTGATTGCTTCTACCCCGGCAATCAGTGTAGTTGCTACGGCACCCAGACCCGGGATCAATATGCCCAGTTTGCCTTCGGCTTTTAGAATTTGTTCTTTCATTTTTGCAGTTTTTCTATAATAAAAAAATATTGACCAACGACGCAAAACCTTATCTCCCGATCCCTTCCACCATCACATCTACGATGACATCTACTCTTTGGGCGATGTTGGGGAACTGGTGATCACTGCACCATGGCATGGATATTCCCGTAAATGTCGCAGTAAAAAGATAAGCGAGCAAGTCTATATCAGCCCTCCTTATTTTCTTAAACTCACCTGAGTCAACCCCGGACGCAATAATTTCCCTGATCATATTGAACTGGGTGGCTTCATGCTTCTTTTTAGTCTTGATGATCACATTCAGATTGTCCATCAGGTCGTTTTTGACGATCTGCGAAAGATTCCCCATCTTACTGATCTTCACAAGCCGGACCTTACTATATGCCTTCAGTTTATCTTTTGCGGTCGTTGCTTTTTCAATTGCTTTGGAGGCCAGTGTAAACAGTTCGTCGATTTCCTGGCTCAATACCGCTTCAAAAATTTCGTATTTGCTGGGAAAATAGTAATACAAAGAACTTTTACTTTTGCCAATGTAGCTGGCGATGTCTTCCATGGTGGTTTTCTTCAACCCGAATTTCTCAAAAAGAGTCCTTGCCCCAGTGATGATCTCCTCAACAATGACATCGTCTTTCTGAACCTGCAGATTTACAACCATTCGACTAATTTCGTTTAATAGTCTAAAATTAGATAATAAATAATTATCCTAAAAAAAAACTTAGCAATCGGGGTGAGTTGTAGATTAAACTTATTTCACGAGGTAGCTGAACGCCCCTCAATCGCAATTCCCTAAGGGCCACTGCTTATTGACGTGTGGGCGCATACAATTCAGACAATAAAATGTAACAGGCATTTTAGAGGAATGTTTGAAATAAGTTATTTTTTGATTAATTTATTTGAGCATTGTTATGGCCGGTACATAACCATTTTGATCGGAGCAATGGAAGACTTTAGGCCATTTTATTGGCTTACTCATCGTTTTAGAAGCAATTATGCATGCGTAAAAAGTATAATTCAATGTCAGGATAGACCTGAATACCTTATTCATTCCTTTTTTCGCGCGAAGAAGAATCATTTTCTGTTCTTTCTTTGCATATGATCATGACTGTTTTCTTTTCATCCTTAGATAGCCCTTTGTACCAAAGCAATAGCGTAGGAAGCGGATTATTCTTACTTTTCAAAAACAGTCGAAAGAATTTTCGAATACCTTTCAACATCTCGAAGCCAACACCGTAGGTCGCCCCATTTTCTTTCATTTCAAAAACACTGGGTAAAACATTCGACTTCTCATTAATATTAATGTCGACGCTGCCACCGTTCACCGGTATCTTAGCATTCACGTTATCACTGCTGGTCTCAACACCCTCTTTGCTCATCATTGCTATAATAATTTAATAACCCACTGCTTAAGGTGGCCTTGAAGAAACAACCAAAAATTCTGATGCGATCATCACGGGTAGGAGTCAAAAATAGAATCAAAAGAACCTGGAGTAATACAGTATGGTCAACAATTGTGCCGTGATCCATGACATTCAGGTCGATTAAAATTAAATGCCTGATACCCTTACCTTTGCATTGATATCTTTTAACTGTTCTTATGGATTGGTGGTTTATAGGCGAAATGATCTATATCGTCGTCCTGCTCCTTGTTTGCCTTCGTATCATCTATGATACCGGCAGCACGACAAAAACATTGGCCTACCTGTTATTCGCTATTTTTCTTCCTGTTGTTGGCATCGTCTTTTATTTTTCTTTCGGGATCAATTACCGGAAAAGAAAAATGTACAGTAAAAAAATAATTGAGGACGATGGATTGGCAAAAAAATTAAGAGACGATATTGTCAACAATTCAAAACAAAATTTTGAACAAGGTGGTCCCGGGGTTCAAAGCAATAAAGAGTTGGTGCTGATGTTGATGAAAGAAAGCATGAGCCCGTTAACATCGGGTAATGAAGTGACCCTGCTCGTCAATGGGGAAAATAAATTCCCGCAGGTGTTGCAGGCCTTGCAGACCGCAAAAGATCACATTCATATTGAGTATTACATTTACGAGGATGATGAGATAGGAAGGGCAATAGAACATGTGCTGGTACAAAAGGCAAAAGAAGGCGTAACTGTCCGCTTCATTTATGATGATTTTGGCAGCAGGTCCATCCGGAAAAAAATGATCCGCCGCCTGAAGGCAGCGGGAATAAAGACTTTTACTTTCAACGAGGTGATTTTTATCGCGCTGGCCAACCGGCTGAACTATCGTAACCATCGCAAAATAATTGTAATAGACGGGCGCACTGCTTTTGTGGGTGGCATTAATGTTAGCGATAAATACATCAACAACGCCGCCGATACAAAAAAGCTTTTCTGGCGGGATACGCATCTGCGCATTGACGGACCGGGCACGATGTACCTGCAATATCTTTTTTTGTGCGACTGGAATTTTTGTGCAAAGGATACCCTCCATCCCAATGATTCCTTTTTCCCTCCTCCAGCAGTTGCCCCCGGTCACGGAAACAAGGTCGTTCAGATAGCGGCAAGTGGTCCCGACTCGGATCTGCCAACCATTTTATTCTCCCTGCTGCAAGCCATTAACCTGGCTACAAAGGAAATATTGATCACAACGCCCTATTTCATTCCGGGTGAAAGTCTGGTGGACGCCCTGACCGTCTCCGCATTGGGTGGCGTTTCGGTAAAGCTTCTCGTACCGGGCATCTCAGATTCTAAACTCGTTAATTTTGCGGCCAGATCATATTATAACGACCTGCTTAAAGCAGGAGTGGAAATTTACCTGTACAACAAAGGATTTGTGCATGCGAAAACGATGGTAACTGACAGAAAGATTGCCATTGTCGGTACGGCCAATATGGACTACCGCAGTTTTGATCTGAACTTTGAAGTGAACGCGATTGTGTACGACAAGGACTTCGCCAATGAACTGGCGGATATTTTTTATAAGGATATACAAAACGCCGAAAAAATTGATGCAGCGGCCTGGGATGGCCGTCCTGCATATAAACAACTACTTGAAAAAACCGCAAGATTGATATCGCCGCTTTTATAACCGGCAATATTAACTTTTTCTGTCTCAGAAATCCATGATCATTTTCACGCAGCTGTTTCTGCCCATATTATAAATCCCAAAGTAGGCAGCAAAGGACAATTCTGCCTCGTTCCTGAAATATATGAGCAAGATCGGATTAAACATCAACAACAAGATCAAAGTGATCGCCAGGCAGGACTATGGGAATCTTAATTTTTCAATGCACAGCCGAAACATTCACTTTTTCTATTCCAATCAAATGTAATTCAATGTGCCGGTCCCCGGCCTTATTTTGAAATTCACTGATGATTTCTAAAATATCATAGTCGATAAAATTACATTCGCTGCCGTCAATGGTTAACACATTGTAGGCAGGAACTTCATCCAGCGTTTTGCGCAACTTCACTTTATTTAAAAAAGTCACATTGCTGTTGAGTTTAATATATTCCGTTTCTACTCCTCGATATTGTGTCTTGGTAATTTTATATTCAGCTTTGAAATTATTCTGGACGATAAAATAAATGGAGATCAAAAGCCCGATGCTTACTCCAATGAGTAAGTCGGTTGACAGAATGACCAGGATGGTGAGCGCAAAGGGAATAAATTGCTTCCAGCCTAAGCTCCACATATTGCGGAATAGTTTGGGTTTCGTCAGGTTGTACCCTGTGATCATCAAAATGGCCGCCAGGGAAGCGTAAGGAATTTTATTTAGCAGAAAGGGAACAAGCAATACCGCAAGCAAAAGAAAAAGACCATGAGTGAAGGCAGCAAGTTTCGTTCTGGCTCCCGCATCAACATTTGCTGCGCCTCTTACCACAACTGCCGTCATGGGTATTGCTCCAAAAAAGCCGCAGGCCATATTGCCTATGCCTTGTGCTATTAATTCCCGATTAACAGGCGTAATGCGATTGCGCCTGTCCAACTTGTCAATGGCTTCCACACAAAGCAAGGTTTCCAAAGTTGCCAGTAATCCAATAATGACTCCATCTTTCCAGATCTCTATGTTTGAAAAGATTTTTGAAAGATCAGGAAACTGGATGCTTGCAAAAACATTGGAAGGAATATGCACCAGTTGGGTTGGTTGCAATGAAAGGCCAGTGTTTGAGAAAAGCATATTGGCGCCAATGCCGAGCACAACAACCAATAAGGGTGCAGGGACCACTTTTAATTTTTTGGCTAAAGGCAATTGAAAAAAAATAAGTGCAACTAAAGAAACCAGCGTTAATAATATTGCTCCTGGAGTAATATGATGATTAAAGCTTTTTAGGTTATCATGGATATTTTTGGGGGAAAACAAATGAAGAAAACCACTGGTCCAAAAATCGGGTTGGTCATAACCCAGTGCTAAAGGAATTTGTTTTGAGATCAGCATGATTCCGATAGCAGCCAGCATGCCTTTAATAACAGAAGAAGGAAAATAATTTGCAATTACACCCAGTTTCAACAGCCCAAGAAGAAGTTGAAAAAAACCCGCTACAACAATAGCGAGTAATAATATTTTGTAATCGCCAAGAGAAATAATCGAAGCCGAAACCATCGTGGTCAGGCCGGCAGCCGGGCCGGAAACGGCAAGTTGTGAGCCGCTTACTAAGGAAACGACCAATCCGCCGATGATACCTGACAAAAGCCCTGCATAAAGAGGAGCGCCCGAAGCCAGCGCTATACCCAAACAAAGCGGAAGTGCAACAAGAAAAACAGAAAGTCCGGCTGGAAGGTCGTGTTTGAGCCAAATGATGCGGTAATATTTGATGGCCCTTTTCATCTACCTGAAAAAATTTGCGCTAAGGTAGGATAAACTGAGAAGGCCCTTCAAGGATCGGCTGCAATCCGTCATTTTTTCTTTTTCAATTTCGGTTTCATTTCACGCTGATTATCCTTCACCCTGGACTTTACTATCTTGCTGACCAAGGTAAAAGGAAGGGGTTCATCAATTGGAAACTGCACCGAACCTTTGGCCCACACATAACCAGAAAGTTCTTTCTGGAACGCTTTTACTCCCAAAGAGGTTGGATAAAAGCCGATATGATTTTTATAGGCTGCATAATAGACCAGGATGCCGTTCAATTTATAAGCCGGCATATTATAACTGATCACTTCTTCTGCATCCGGTGCCGCGTCTTTAACCGTTTTTCTCATGGTCTTTAAAATGGTTTGCGTACTTGCCCGGAAAGTAGAGATGTATTCATCTACCGTTTTAAATTTTGTTGCAGTTGCTTTCATTTTTATCGTTTTAAGAATGAAATCGATTTAAGGCATTCTTTCGCAAACTAATGGTAATAATTAAATCACCCGATGGTCAAAAGCGTCGATTAAAGGGTGTTTTGCGACAGCTTGACGCGCTCAGGCAGCGGGCTTGTACAGCAACGGCACGATCAAAGTATAGAGCATGATCAACGCTCCGCCGATCTGCTGCGCAGTGATTTCGGCATGGGCCATACTCAGCAG
>DATHGW010000253.1:0-2670 GCA_035317445.1 Puia sp. | reverse complement strand
AGGTCTTGAAATAATCCATGATCTCCTCCTGCTCGCCTTCATCCAGCATTTCGTCCAGCACATAATTCAGGTGCAGTTTGGTGCCGCTGGCGGCAATGGTTTCCATATTTTCCAGCAGGGCATCTAGGCGCATGTCCTTGTTCTTCGCGATCGTTTCAAGGGGAATCTTTTTATCTACCTGCTGAATGATGTAAACCTTGTTCACGCTCTTATTCACCACGCTCCGCATCACGAAATCATCCGGCTTCTCGATGTCATGCTCTTCCACGTACTGAGCGATCAATTCTGTAAAGGGTTTTCCATACCGGATGGCCTTGCCCTTACTCACACCCTGACATTTTTCAAGCTCCTGGATCGTTGTCGGATACAGGGTGGCCATATCCTGTAATGAGGTCTCGAGGAAAACAACAAATGGCGGAAGCCCCTTTTTCTTAGCTTCTTTCTGGCGCAGCTCTTTCAGCAACTCAAATAATCTGTCGTCGCTGGCCGCGGTACCCCCGCCCTCGCCGTTTTCTTCGTCATCATCTTCATTGGCTTCTTCAAACAAATTATTGAGCACGATCTTAAAAGACCTGGGCTTCTTCAAAAAATCCGCCCCTTTCTTTGTTATCTTAAGTACCCCATATTCTTCAATGTCTTTCTTCAACAGGTCTTCCAGCAACATCTGGCGCATCAAAGAACCCCAATAGTGTGGGGATTCTTCCTTGCCGATACCAAACTCGGGAAGACCTTCGTGGCGGAACATCATGACCTGCGGGGTCAGCCTGCCTATGATGATGTTCTGCGTATAATCTGTCGCGAAACGTTCGTCCAATGCCTTGATCGCCTTCAGCACTTTCACGGCGCCATCACGGGCTTCCACCCTTTCTTTAGGATGAAGGCAGTTATCACATTTGCCACAGTTCTCAGCAGAATAGGGCTCACCAAAATAACTCATCAATACTTTGCGACGGCAAACGCCCGTTTCTGCATAGCCAACGGTCTCGTTGATCAGTTGCGCGCCCACTTCTCTTTCACTCAAAGGTTTGTCTTTCATGAAATGCTCCAGCTTGCTCACATCCTTGTGTGAATAATACAGAATGCATTTCCCTTCCAGTCCGTCACGTCCGGCACGACCGGTTTCCTGGTAATAATTTTCGATGGATTTGGGAATATTAAAATGGATGACAAACCGGATGTCGGGCTTGTCGATACCCATTCCAAATGCGATCGTGGCTACGATCACCTGGGTATCTTCATTCAGGAAAAGATCCTGCCTTTCCGCACGGAGTTTACTGTCGAGCCCGGCATGATAGGCCACGGCTTTAACGCCATTGGCAACCAGCATATCGGCCAGTTCTTCCGTCGTTTTGCGGTTCAGGGTGTAAATAATCCCGCTCTTGCCCTTGTTCTGCACAATGAACTTGACGATATTTCTGATCGTCTGGTCCTTTTTGATCTTTGGTTGGATTTCGTAGTACAGGTTGGGCCTGTTAAAGGATGATATATAGATCTTGGGATCACGAAGTCCCAGGTTCTTGACGATATCGCTTTGTACTTTTGGGGTAGCCGTCGCCGTTAGGGCGATCACCGGGATGTCAGGGTTGATCTGGTCCATGATCTCGCGAAGCCGCCGGTATTCAGGCCGAAAATCGTGACCCCATTCAGATATACAGTGGGCTTCGTCCACCGCAAAAAATGATATTTTGAGGTCGCTGAAAAAATCCAGGTTTTCCTGTTTGGTCAGCGTCTCCGGCGCTACATACAGCATCTTGGTATGGCCATCCAGCAGGTCATCATGAACTTCCTGTATCTGCTTCTTATTGAGTGTGGAATTGAGAAAATGCGCCACATTATCACGGCTGCTGTAGCCCCTGACCAGGTCGACCTGGTTCTTCATCAGGGCGATCAGCGGACTTACAATGATCGCTACGCCTTCGCTGATGATTGCCGGAAGCTGGTAGCAAAGACTCTTTCCGCCACCTGTGGGCATGATCACGAAAGTATCGTTACCCGCCAGTACATTTTGTATGATGGCTTCCTGGTTGTCTTTGAATACGTCAAATCCAAAGTGCTCACGAAGCAGCTCCAAAAGTGCGGCGGATGTCTTACCGGTTTTCGCGGTGCTTGTTACACCGTTGCTTTTCTTAGGTTTTTTGGTATTGGATTTCTTAGGTGTTGTTGTTGCCATGCTCAATGATTTTCCTTCTCACATTAAATCTGTTCAAAGTCAATTAAGATAATCAAAATTCCCGAATCGTCAGCAATAAATATTTCATTCACAGGCGGAGGCCCGATTTGGCAAGTTGGCGAAATTACATCAAAACCGGGGCCCGTTAAAGCAGATTTTGTTAAAAATTTGCTTTGACGAACAAATTAGGCAGAAGGAAAACCATAATTTTGCGCCTTACTGATGTCGACCCAATCCATACAAGCCGCCGCGCTCCGAACCATTGACCTGGAAGCTGAATCCATCAGCCAGCTCCGGGCCTATATCAATGACGATTTTGTTAAAGCAGTCCAGGTGATAGCCGCATCCAAAGGACGATTGGTCGTTAGTGGTGTTGGCAAGAGCGCTATTGTTGCACAGAAAATTGTAGCTACCCTGAATTCCACGGGCACCGCAGCCATATTCATGCATGCAGCAGATGCCATTCATGGCGACCTCGGCATGATCCAGGAACAAGACCT
>DATHGW010000252.1:0-2526 GCA_035317445.1 Puia sp. | reverse complement strand
GAGCGCGAAAATGCTGAATACCGTCTGTTGCGCCTCATGGTCCAGGAAAATGCGCCGACCGTCCTGGGGTATAAAAACGACATAAAGGCCGACAGTGAGTATATTCGCAAATCGTTTAAGAATTTACCGGAGGATATTCAGCAGGTGATTGTTGATTATAGCAAAAAGTCAAAAATATTAAAAGCAGGAGATTTTTAATTTGTCGATCGAATGAGCAAAAAAGTATTAGCTATCTATTACACACAATCCGGACAGCTAGAAGAAATTATCGACCATTTTACAGCCCCTTTCATGGAACCAGGAATTACCCTGGAGAAAGTGCGCGTTCAACCCAGCATCCCTTACCCGCTTCCCTGGACGGGAAAAGAATTTTTTGCCGTTATGCCCGACTGTGTGCAGGGAATTCCTACCCAATTGGAGCCCTTCCAGCTTAAGGAGACCGCTTATGACCTGATCATTGTCGGATACCAGGCTTGGTTTCTCTCTCCAAGTTTACCCGCCAACGCAATATTAAATCATCCCGCTTTCGGGGCCGTATGCCGCGATACCCCTGTCGTGACGATCACCGGCGCAAGAAATATGTGGATCAGCGCCATGGAACGCGTAAAGAAATCGTTGCATGATCATGGTGCAAAACTGGTGGGTAATATCGCCATGGTGGATCAGCATCCCAATTTTGTGAGCTTTGTAACCATTTTTCACTGGATGTTCACGGGAAGAAAGGACCGTTATTTGAACCTCTTTCCCAAGCCAGGTGTTTCAGATGAAGACATCCTTCATGGCAAAGCTTTCGGATCAACGGTAAAAAACTATCTTGCCAAAGGAGATTGGACGGGTATGCAGGAAGAACTGGTTGCACAGAAGGCAGTGGTCGTGAAATACAATTTGATGTTTATAGAATCAAAAGCGAGACGCATTTTTGCTGTCTGGGCTAAAATCATCAGCAGAAAGAAAAAAAGAACCGCATGGCTTGTCGCATTCAAATATTATCTTTTAATTGCGCTTTTTATTGCGGCGCCGATCATTCTTACAGTTGATGCATTGCTTTTTAAGCCATTCTTATCAGCACGTATAAAAAGGCAAAAACAATATTATTCAGGAGTGAATTAACCTATGCAGCAGATGTCGTTTAACGAGGTTTATATTATTAATACGGCCAGCTATTTCCCCAATGATCCCGTTTCCAATGACGAAATGGAAGAATATTTGGGGTTGATCAACAAGAACCCATCCAAATCAAAAAGGATCGTGCTGAGGAACAATGGCATTAAACGCCGGTTCTATGCATTGACCAGGGAGGGGAAATCTACACATACCAATGCACAGATGACCGCCCGGGCGGTGAGGACTCTAATGAACGATGATCCGCAAAAACTCAAATCCATTGACCTTCTGGCCTGCGGCACTTCTTCGCCCGACCAGATGATGCCTTCGCATGGCGTGATGGTGCATGGCGAATTACCAGAAACCAGGTCGATAGAAGTCGTATCACCTTCCGGCGTTTGTTGTGCGGGCATGCACGCATTCAAATATGCCTATATGGCTGTAAAAACGGGCGATGTGCACAATGCCGTGGCAACAGGTTCGGAAAGATTTTCCGGATCTTTGCGCTCGCAGGTTTTTGAAGATGAGGCGCAGAAATTAAAACAGCTGGAAGAAAATCCGTATATCGGTTTTGAGAAAGAATTTTTACGGTGGATGCTATCCGATGGCGCATCGGCCTTCCTGTTGTCTGACAAGAAAAATGAAAACGGATTTAGCCTGCGCATCGAGTGGGTGGAAGGCGTTTCCTATGCCAATGAAATGGAAGCCTGCATGTACATGGGCAGCGAGAAATTGCCGGATGGCACGCTCAAGAGTTATATGGATTATACGCCGGAGGAAATGCTTTCGCATTCTGTATTGAGCATCAAGCAGGATGTCAAATTGCTGAGCGAATACATTGTCCCGCTGGGCGGGCTTAGGCTAAAATCCCTGTTTGAAGAAAAAGGATTGTCCACCGATGAGA
This sequence comes from Puia sp., assembly GCA_035317445.1. GTDB lineage: Bacteria > Bacteroidota > Bacteroidia > Chitinophagales > Chitinophagaceae > Puia. The sequence goes on along the minus strand of DATHGW010000252.1, from coordinate 518 downwards.
TAGATTATTTTTTGCCACATATGTCGAGTGAGTTCTTCAAAGCCAAGATCTACGATCAATTGGTAAAAAATGGCATGCACATACCCTATGAAAAATGGGTGATCAACCTGGAAACGCTGGGAAATGTCGGCGCTGGCTCGGTTTATTTTATGGTCGATGAGTTGTTTCACAGCGGCCGGATGAAAAAAGGGCAAAAAATTCTGTTGCTGGTACCGGAAAGCTCCAGGTTCTCATATATGTACAGCCTGCTGACGGTTGTTTGATGGTCCGGCAGCAAAGCAGGTCCATTGATTTTTTCATCATTCACGCGCAGATGCTATGAAAAAAGAAGATACTCCGCAAGACCTGGGTCCATTGGGGAAAATAACCAAAGAAGTTTGCTATGTAGTGGATGATTCGGGCAACTATTCCACGGATCTGAGCAATGGCTGGGAAGTAAAATCCAAGGCGCTGGATGCCGCCTGGGATGATATTGCTGCCAGGGTGGCCAGCGCCCGGCAAAAGGTACTGAACCAGGA
>DATHGW010000251.1:0-10073 GCA_035317445.1 Puia sp. | reverse complement strand
TATTTCTGCATCGGAAATTCTTTTCTGCATCACGTTAATAATTCCCGGCACCTGCTGATCTGATTCGCTGCGCTCGTTCCACGGTTTTAATTGCACATAAATTGTTCCTGCATTGGAATTGGTCGCGTTATTCACGACATTCAATCCTGATAATGCTGCATAGTGTGCAACACCGGGCGTTTCGCTTACCACTTTCATCAATCGTTGCATGACGTCGACCGACTGAGTAGTGGCTGAGGCGGGCGGCAATTGAAATGTTACATATAAGTTGCCATCATCTTCAGAAGGAATGAACCCGGTTGGTTTGTGCTGGAATAAAAAATATGCGCCTGCACATAAACAAACCAAAAGAATCACCACATAACGAGACGCTTTGATACTTCTTTTAACTCCATTCGTATAACTTGCCGTGATCTTATCGAACCATGTATTGAATTTGAAAAATACTTTATTTAACCCTTTTTTTTGTTTTTCCGGATCGGAAGGTTTTAATAGAAGTGTACATAAGGCAGGTGTTAATGATAATGCAATAAATGCTGAAAGAATAACAGAGATGGCAATGGTAATGGCAAATTGCTGGTATAATCGTCCAACGATGCCAGGAATAAATCCTACGGGAACAAAAACAGCAGCTAATATCAATGCAATGGCAACCACCGGGGCGGAAATATCTTTCATTGCATAATAGGTCGCTTCTTTCGGCGACATCTTTTGCTCATCAATATAGTGTTGTACGGCTTCCACTACAATAATGGCGTCATCCACTACGATACCGATGGCGAGTACAAACCCAAACATGGTGAGTGTATTAATGGTAAAACCCAGCGGAATGAAGAAAATAAATGTTCCCAAAATGGAAACGGGAATAGCAAGAACAGGAATTAAGGTAGACCGAAAATTCTGCAGGAATAAAAACACGACAACAGCAACAAGGCCCAATGTTTTTAAAAGCGTACCAACAACATCGGCCATCGAAACTTTTACTACGGTTACAGATTCGAAAGGAACTGAATAGGCCACGTCGGCCGGAAATGTGTTTTTCAGCGATTCCAATTCTTTATAGATACCCTTCGCTGTTGCCAATGCGTTGCTTCCGGGTGCCTGGTATATGCGGAGAAAAGAAGCACGATGACCATCCACAAACGAGTTGCTGGAAAAAGTGAATTTCCCCAATTCCACCCTTGCTACATCTTTCAGGTAAACCAGTTCACCGGTTGCGGGCAAATTTTTTACGATGATATGTTCAAATTCCGAGACTTTACTTAGTCTGCCGTTTACTAAGATCCCGATTTCATAGGTCTGCGTTTTTTGTTGCGGTGGAACACCGGCTGATCCTGCAGCGACCTGCACATTCTGTGCAGTCAGGGCAGCAATAATATCCTGCGGCGTCAGCGAATAGCCGGCCATTTTTTGCGGGTTCATCCATATACGCATACTGAAATCGTCAGTAAACCGGTTGATACTGCTCACCCCGGGCACACGCAGCAATGCATCCTGTATAAAAACATTTGTATAGTTATCCAGGAAAGTAATATTATGTGTATTCTTAGGCGCATACACGGCTACCATCATCAACATGCTCGGGTTGACCGCTCTGACCGTAATACCCAACCGGCTTGCAACGGCAGGTAATAAAGGATTGGCGATACTTACGCGGTTTTGCACGTCAAGGGTTGCAATATCAATATCAACGCCGACATTAAACGTCACATTCATCGTCATCAGCCCATTGTTCGTGCTGTTGCTTTGCATGTACTCCATACCGGGGGTTCCGTTTACCTGTCCTTCAATAGGCGTGGCAACAGTTTGCTCAACGGTTTGCGCATCGGCCCCGGTAAATTGGCCATTTACCTGCACGATGGGAGGCGTGATATCGGGATACTGGTCTATAGGCAACACAAAAATGCAAAGCGCACCGGCGATCACCAATACAATGGAAACCACCATGGCAGTCACGGGACGCTTAATAAATGTATTTGCGATCATTTTGTCTTTTTATTCCCGGCGGTTGATTTGGAAGAAACGGAGATTTCAGATCCTTCGTGAAGCGCCTGCACGCCATCCACCACTATTTTATCGCCGTCGTTGATCCCTGATTTGATAATTACATTTGCGCCGATGGTCTGCCCCGGTTGCACTTTCTTTTGAAATGCCCTCAGTTTCGTACTATCGTCTGCATGACCGTCTTGTTTTTTTGCGGCTGAATCCGCCGTATTTGGGAGAACGGTATCCTTCGCAACAAAAACAAAAAATTCGCCCATTTGCTCCACGACCGATTTGCCGGGCACCACAATCTGAGGTTTTGCATCCTGGTTACGTACACGCAGCACGCAACTCATGCCGGCGCGCAATTCGTGCTCCGGGTTATCAAAAACCAATCGTATCCGAACCGTTCCTGTTTGCGGGTTAACAGCCCTGTCAATGACAGAAATTTTGCCGTCTTTGGAATAGATACTGCTATTGGACAAAATAATAGTAAACAAAGAATCGATATGTTTCTGTTTGTTTCTCTCCAATTCCTGGTAATGCTGCAATTGCGCTTCATTGATTAAAAAGTCAACAGCCATCGGATCATCTGTCGAAACGGTAGTGAGAATGGTTGTGCCTACGGTAACCAGATTACCCAACTTAACCTGACTGAAACCAATTGTTCCGTTAAAAGGCGCAGTGATGACGGAATACGTGAGATTGGTGGCTGCAGTTTTTTGCGCCTGCTGTGCGGCGTTTACTTCATTCTGCGCATTTTGTTTTGCAATCTCAGCATGATCGAGTGTTTGTTTGGCAACTGCATTGTGCTGAATCAAATATTCGTATCGCTTCGCATCCTGTTCGGCCTGTTCCAGATTTCCCTGCGCAACTCTTACATTGGCTACTGCCTGGTCGTATGCGGCTTTATACAGGCGCTCATCGATCTCATATAATTTTTGTCCTTTTTTTACATAGCTTCCTTCTGAAAAAAAAATTCCGGTAACATAACCCTGCACTTCCGGACGCAGATCAACCTGGCTGAGCGCTTCTGTTGTTGCCGGATAGTTATCATAATACAAAACCTGTTTTGAACTAACGGTGAGCAGGTTAACAGGGGTGGGTGGGTTACGCGGTGGCTGCTTTTGCTGGCATGAATAGGTCAGCACGCTACCAAGTAAACCAAGGCTGAAAGCCAATTTATTCATAATGTTAACTATTTAATGGACGACAATAAAACCCATTGCTTTTTCCAGATCTATTTTACTTGAAAGCACCTGGAGAAGGGCGTTTTTATATCCTAATTCAGATGTTATTAAATTCGCTTCAGCGGTGATCACATTCAGGTAGGCCACCACGCCCTGCGAGTATTGCAATGTGACGATATCGTACACACGTTTTGCTTTTTCCATGTTATCTTTCATTGCATGTAAGTTGTACTCGTTACTTTTATAATTTGCAAGTGCGGCAGTATAGTCTGAATATATCTGGGACCGAAGGCTGACCTCATCCCAGTCGAGCAATTTCAATTGCAGGTTTGCGCGATGAAGATTTTTAACGCGCGCAAAGCCGGTGAATAAGGGAACGTTTAAAGACAACCCGATATAGGAATACGGATAAGAGTTTGCAAAAAGAGACCCGAAGGAATTATTTTGAAAAGCCAGGTCGTAATCGAAAAAAGCACCTAAGGATGGCAGCCACGCATATTGATAATAGTGAATGAGCTGGCCCTGCAATTTTTTTGAAGTCTGCAATACTTTATATTCTATCCTGTTTTGGTACTGCAGGGCCTGCGTGGTATCAAACGAAATTTCATTCATCATCCGGGTGGTATCATAGCTGATATTAAATTGCTTTTCCGGGGGAAACCCCATGATTTGTTTCAACAGGGCATACTGCGGCGTCACGCTTTCTGTGGCCTGTTTTAATTGCACAGTCGAATTGGTCAGGGAGATGGCCGCTTCATCATAATCCGTTTCATCCACAATTCCGCTCACGTACTGATGGTACGTGTCGTGCATGTTTTTTGCAAGGCGGGCCGTATCTTCTTTAAAAACATCTATCTGCTCTAATGTCAATAATAAACTGTAGAACGTTTTACTTGTGTTGGCTACGACATTTATTTTGGCGCTGTCTGTAATTTGTTTTGCCTGGTCAATATATAAGTTCGCGCTTTTCACCGCATATAATAATGCGGGCGTAAAAATAGTTTGCGTTACAGATAATATGGGTGCGGCCGAATTAATGACGCCCGTTCGCTGTTCCATGATCTGGCCTGCAGCATTTTTTATAAAGGCCGTCGGCAATGTATTGTAGTGAGTAAGATTTGCCGAAATATTTGCCTGTGGCTGCCAGCCCGAAAGATTGATGGAATTGGTCGTGTGCGCAATGTCTATATTAATAAGCGCCTGGTTAACGAAGGGCTGATGCTGCAAGGCATAGTCCACACATTGGCTTAGCGTGAATGTCTGGATAGAATCGTTTTCATTCTTGGATTGGCAAAAACCATTCTCCGAAAAATAAAAAAGGAGAAAAAATGCAAGAAGATTGCGAATAACTATTTGATGTACCGGCATAGATTCCTGTTCTCTGTTTCAGCGAATGAGACAGTTTAATGAAATGTTCTGGCCATCAGGAGTAAGTAAGCCAACAAAAAACCACTACAAACCTCAAATCTATGAATTAGCCTTCAAGTGTTTTTCTGCATAGGGAAGAATGGTACAAGTGGAAATTATTGATGGTAATTGGGTGAGTACATGCAAAATTTGTGCCGTTGCGCCGAAAATGAACAGCGGCGAGAGGTTGATTTGTATCGTAAAATTGATGAAGCAGTAGGGAGTTTTATTTATCCCACTTAAAAATAGCAAAGGCTATATCAATCGATATAAGCCTTTACTAAACAATTAAATTCTAAAATTAGTCCAATCTTAGCCCCTGGGAGGATAGGGATCATTGCCGAAGCTGTTGCGCTCCCTGATCTGTCCTTGCCGGTTATGAATGAACAATTCGCTCTGCTGATTTTCGGCGATGTTCCTTCCCACATTAATGGCTTCAGACTGCGTTTCAGTGATGCGGGTCAGCCTGTCGTTACCTTCCCCGCGAACGGCCCACTGATCTCCAAACGGGACAACATGTTGATTTTTTCTGCTCATTTTTTTTAGTTTTAATGAGTTATTAGTTTTAATGAGTTAATTAATATTTTTCTAACACTAAATTAAGAATAATTTGGACATTATGGAAAATAATATTAATTTTGTCCACAGAATTATGCACATCCAAACCAGCTGCGCAAACTAACATCATGAAGCACTTTCCAGAACGTTTAAAAGCTGCTCGTAAGATGAATGGATTCTCTTTGCAGGACCTGTCTGACGAATTAAAAAATTCTCTCAACAAACAGTCTCTTCAGCGACTTGAAACCGGGGAAGCACAGCCTGACAGCGAAACCATTAGCTTACTATGTAAAGCTTTGAAAGTAACTACGGATTATTTTTTCCGGGAATCAACGGTTTCTTTGGAGGATCTTACTTTTCGCAAACTCAAGAAACTTCTGGTGAAAGAGCAGGAAAAAGTAAAGGCCCAGACGGTTGATTTTCTTGAAAGATATCTTGAATTGGAGGATATGCTTGGCCTTGACAGTGAAATAAAATTCCCTCCAAAAGCATTCAAGGTTAAGGGAGCCGAGGATGTTCAAAAGGCTGCAAACAAACTGCGAGAGCAATGGAAATTGGGCCTGGATCCGTTACCTAATATCGTTGAGATGCTCGAACAAAATAATATTAAAGTTCAACTAACCACTGCTGACAAGGCTTTTTCTGGTATGTCCACGATCATAAAGGACAAGATTGGGGTAATCGTGCTGAACACCAATGAAGAAATTCCAATCGTACGCCGACGTTTTAGTGCGCTTCATGAACTGGCGCATCTGTATCTTGATCTTTCCTCTTTCGATGAAAAGCAATCCGAAAAAATGTGCGACGTTTTTGCTGCCTCCATGCTGTTGCCTCCTGCTAAACTGCGGGATTTTCTTGGAGAAAAGCGCACCAATGTTGTTATGAAAGAATTATCGATCATAGCGGGACAATACGGTATTTCTATGGCTGCGATCATTTATCATTCTTTCGCGAATGGAATAATTTCGGCTTCCTATCACAAATTCTTCATGATAAAATATAATCAATACAGGACCAAAGAAAAAGAATTTAAAGTTTATGAGGGGAAGGAAAATTCAGAAAGATTCCTTCAGCTGTTGATAAGAGCGGTTGCAGAAGAAATCATTTCAACGACCAAAGCTGCTACATTAAATAACCAAAAACTGGGCGATTTCCGGCAAATACTTGATAGTGCCATCAAATGAAACTGGCTGTTACAGATGCAAATATTTTTATCGATCTGATAAAACTTCAGATGCTGGGATTTCTGTTTGGCATCAAGATGGAGATCCATACAAGTAGGGAAGTCGTTGACCAATTGAATCGGGACCAGGCTGAAAGGCTGAATGATTTCATTCATGCAGGTGAATTACAGGTTTACCATCTTACTCAGGATGAGATGGAATCAATTGAAAGCATGGAATCCCCAAGATCCTTGGAAATTACGGATAAAACGATCGTTTTCATCTCTCTTAAATTACAGGCGATGGTTTTGAGTGGAGACGCGCCTTTGAGAAGGTTTTGCGAATCCAAATCCCTGGAAGTAAAAGGAATCATCTGGCTATTTGATGTATTTCTTGAATTAAGATTGATATCCCACGGTGAAGCCGCCTTAAAAATGAAAGAGCTAATGTCTTTCAATCCAAGATTGCCCACGGCTGAATGCCTGCGTCGTTTGGAACGATGGGAAGATAAAAGAACATAAGTTTATTGAGAAATATCGATAATATTAGCCTAGTGATAAGACGGGCAAAGATTTTTACATGGTCCGTGATCTATCAGAACGGGAGCAAAGTTTTCTTCGCCATAAATTCCACCTATTTTAGCCTTCAATGCATTTCTTAATTATTAACTTCGCGGAGCATTATGCCGACTGAACAAACATATAGATTTAGAGCAAAAATTACTCTTTATTCGACCGACATGGGTGGAAGAATTAAACCCGTGCACTCGGGCTATAGACCTTCTTTTGTGTTTAATTCTAAAAAGCACTATTCTGGTGAAATTCTGTTAATTGATAAGGATATATTAATGCCTGGAGAGTCTTCACAAGCGACCATACGCCTGTTGCCAGCACGTACTATTCGAAGAAACTTAAAAGCTAATGACGCTTTTACGATTGCCGAAGGAAATAAGACTATAGGATCTGGTGTTATTGAAAAAGTAGTATTGCATAAGGCATAACATACCAATCCAAAGCGTTCCAGTTATCATTTAGTAATTAAATCAAAGTAATAGAAAATTGAGTGACTTTTAAATTAGCTATGTTCTAATAAGTATGTTATGAATTGTTTAAAGTGAATTGCCTGTTCTTCTTTGGGAAGGCCAATCATAATTATTTTTAAATTGCCGTTGATTTCCAGATCAACGTAGTACCTTCTCACATAACTTTTCCAGCTTTCATTGTCTCTAACCTTTATAGAAGTAATCTCTTTGAACCCAAACGAATGTTTGTTTTTGAATGACAGTGACTCTAAACTCCTCTTGAAAATATTTCTACTCTTAATTTGGATTATCATTGTGTCCAAATTAATTTCAATTTTGTTTATGGGATTAAAATCAATCCACAGGCCAACTAGTAATATTGTGAAAAGAAAAACTATTGGAATAGCATAAAAAGATTTGTCGTTGATTTTGTAAACTGCAAAAAGAGCAAGTAAAATCAAGATGACATCATTGATTATTTTTTCATTAAAAATTGGCGGAATTATCCTAACAAGCTTATCATCCGATAAAACTCTGATTCCCTTGATTTGGAAATTGTTTTTGATCCTAGTAAACATTTCTTGAGATTGTTCTTTCATTCAAGAGTGCAAGAACAAGTTATGCGAAATTAATTAGAAAGAATGTTTCTGGTGTTTTTCTTTAAGAAAATAATTGGCTAGAAATTAAGTTGAATTTGATTATAATATGATATTACCGCTTAAACGAGATAATTTGAATGCAGATATCCCAGGGCTTTTACATTATTCGGATGTGAACAAAAATTGGTTTGTTTTAGGCTAACCATTGCGAGAATGATTTTATTGTGATGGCATTCTGCAAAAGAAGCGACAGAAATGAGTCGTTATTAAAAAGAACAAAGAAAAATGGATTTAATTAAAGAACAAATGATATTGTGCAATAGGCTTAATGCACCATTTATTGGTTCGCCAGGGCATTTGAAAGTCGGCATTTCCCTTAATCTGAAAGATGGCACTTACCCAATCAATGGGCTTAGGCACCCAATTGAAGGTGATACTACGGGATGGTATATCTGGGCAGGCGAGCAATTTTCCAATGACCCAGATTTCTTTGTTCCTTTACGTGTTGCGCATCTAAAGGAGTGGAGGCCTGAAGTGCTTAAATATTTAGGACTTGCGCCTGGGTGGCGATTTTTGATTGGGCCTTATGGATATGAGGATATTTGGGAAGATAAATCCTTACTAGATATATAAAATCGGAAGAACAAGCAAATAACTTTTCTTTTCAATTTTCTACGGTAATATCCACCCACCTAGGTTTCCCGGTTATTCCGAGCGCAGGCTCCTTACGGGGTTCGCCATCGCGGCCCTGATCGCCTGGAAACTCACCGTAAACAGCGTGATCAGAATCGATATCGCTACCACTCCAAAGAAAATTCCAAGTCCAATACCGGTTCTATATTGATAAGACCTCAGCCACTCATTCATATAATACCAGGAAACCGGAATGGCAATGACACAGGATATCAAAACAAGCCTCACAAAATCTTTCGAAAGCAGCTGCCACAAATTGAATACGCTTGCCCCAAGCACTTTTCTCACCCCGATCTCCTTTACCCTTTGCTCTGCTGTAAAGGATGCCAATCCAAACAACCCAAGACAGGAAATGAAAATGGCCAATACCGCAATGATCGCTGCGAGATTGCCAACCAGTTCTTCGTAATTAAATTTCTTTGCATATTCTTCATCGGCGAATTTGTATTCAAAAGGATATGCAGGATTGTATCTGTTAAAAACCGGTCTGATCAGGGCAATGGATTTGGCTGTAGACATATTTGGGTTCAGGCGAATGTCGAGATGTCCAACCCAGTCTTTATTGAATATAATGGTGAGTGGGGAAATAGGACGGTAAGGCGATTCCATTTGCACGTCAGGGATCACGCCTATAACAACCATTGGTCTGTCGTTCCACTTCAATTTTTCACCCACAGGGTTTTTTAAACTCATTCGTTTAACTGCGGCCTGGTTAAGGATCACCCCATTTGAGTCTGCAAAATCTCTTGAAAAATCCCTGCCTTCAAGCATTTTAATGCCTAAGGTCTTTGTATAATCGTATGTGGTGGTAATGGTCGAGAAAGTAACAGTTTTTTCAACCGGCTGACTGTTTTTCCATTCCCACCCATTATTATTACTATAAATCTCAGAAGGGGGAGAATTGCTCTGACAGATTGAAATAGCCGCTCCGGAACTCAGGAGCTCCTGTCTGAAGACTTCCAAATTTTTCGCGATGTCGTTCGACCAGTACACCGAAATCAATCCCCTGTTATTAAAACCGATTGGCCTGTTTTTACCAAATTGTATTTGCTGATTGATGACGATGGTGCCGATCATCAGCATCACCGAGCTTGAAAACTGCAGGACCACCAATATTTTTCTCGGCAGCGAACTGCTTTTGCCTGCCTTCAGGTTTCCTTTCAACACACGAACAGGATTGAAAGAGGAAAGATAAAATGCCGGATAGCTTCCCGCCAGCAATCCTGTGATGATCGTGAATGCAATCATGATCAGCCAGAATAATGGATTGGCGATTTGCAGGCGCATGGCTTTGTCAGTGAGTTTGTTGAAATAGGGCAGCGCAAGCGCTACTATTCCTAGTGCCAGTAAAAAGGCAATTGTGGCCATCAACAAAGACTCGCTTAGAAACTGGCTGATGAGTTGCTTTCTTGCGGAACCCACTGCCTTTCGTATGCCCACTTCTTTAGCCCTTTTTTCT
>DATHGW010000250.1:0-8471 GCA_035317445.1 Puia sp. | reverse complement strand
TTTTTACCGCGCTGACCAATTCCTTCTTTATTTCCCAGGCCCGTTCCTCTATTTTTTTCATGGCAGCTTTTGCATTTTTTGGCGGGAAAAGGCTGAGATAAACACTTACTTCAAAAAGATCGGGCGTGATCTTGACTGACGAAATGGAGACCATGGCACCTTCGATCATGTTTAGGCCCAGGTATAGAAAAATGCGGCTCAGCTCCTCGTGCAATAATGCCGCCACCTGCTTCTGACGTTTTCCTTCTTGCATATCCTTAACAATTTTCCATGTAAATTTACTGCTTATTTGGCCAAGGTACAATGACTTAATGCATGAAACGATTTTCCATCATTTTAGGATATTTACGGGATCAGAAGCGAAACATAGCTCTTTATTTTGTTTTTAATTTATTATCCATCTTATTTTCCCTGGTATCGCTGGCCATGCTGGCTCCGTTTCTTCAAATCCTGTTTGCCAAAGAGAAATTACAGACCGCCGGGGCCAAATTCAGTTTCTCGGCCAACGGCATTCTGGAATACCTGAAATATTTCCTGAGCAACCTCATCAAAGGTCACGGCGCTATATATGCGCTGGGAGCCATTTGCGTCATCATCATCATTTCTGTTTTTCTAAAGAATGTTTTCTTATATCTTTCCTACCGTGTACTGGGACCGATGCGCAACAAGGTGATGTTAAAATTGAGGAACGACCTTTATTCGAAAATACTCGAATTACCACTCGGATTTTTTACGGAGCAGCGTAAAGGCGATATCAACAGCAGGATGAGCAATGACATGAATGAAATTGAATGGAGCGTGATCAGCACAATGGAAGGTCTGATCAGGGAGCCACTGACCATATTGATTATTTTTGTGGCCCTCATCTTTATAAGTCCGATCCTGTCGCTGTTTCTCTGCGTACTCCTGCCTCTTACCGGTTTTGTCATTGGCAGGCTAAGCCGTTCTTTGAAAAAGCAGTCCGGTGTCGCGCAGGAACAATTGGGTCTGCTTATGTCCTTCCTGGATGAAACGCTGGGTGGCTTAAGGGTGATCAAGGCATTCAATGCGGAAAAAATATTAAGAAATAAATTTTTCGATACGAACAAATACCTTACCCATGTCCGTAACAAGATCATATTCCGGCGGGATATGGCGTCCCCATTGTCTGAATTCCTCGGGGTTGTGGTCTTGGCCTGTGTGTTATGGTTTGGCGGGCAACTGGCACTAAATCAGAAAGGCCTGCTGCCGGAAGCCTTTATCACCTATATCGCGTTCTTTGTGCAGATCATCAATCCGGCGAAATCTTTTTCCACCGCATTTTACAATATCCAGAAAGGTTCGGCGGCCATCGGGCGGATCGAGGAAATATTGACTGCGCCGATCACTGTAGAAGAACCGCTTATTCCCAGGCCCCTTACTGCATTTCAACACAGCATCTGTTTTCAAAATGTGTCTTTTGCGTATGAAGATGTTATTATCCTGGACCAGATCAACCTGGAAATAAAAAAAGGAAAGACGATCGCGCTGGTTGGTTCATCCGGCGCCGGCAAATCAACCCTCGCCGATCTCGTTCCGCGTTTTCACGATGTAAACGCCGGTGCGCTGCTGATCGACGGAATCAACATCAGGGAATATTCGCTGCACGCATCGCGCAGCCAGATGAGTATCGTAACCCAGGAACCCATTTTGTTCAACGATACCATTGAAGCCAATATTGCACTGGGCAATCCGGATGCGCCTTTTGCAGAAATTGAACGGGCAGCAAAAGTGGCGAATGCGCATGACTTCATCATAGAGAAAGAAAATGGCTACCAGACGAATATTGGCGACCGCGGCAGCAAACTCAGCGGAGGCGAAAGACAAAGACTTACTATCGCGCGCGCCCTGCTGAAAAACCCCCCGATATTGATATTGGATGAAGCCACTTCTTCCCTGGATACAGAAAGCGAAAGACTGGTACAGGATGCCATTAACAAAATGATGCAAAACCGGACGAGCATCGTGATCGCCCATCGCCTGAGCACCATCCGCCATGCCGATGAGATCATCGTTTTACAAAAGGGAAAAATCGTTGAAAGGGGATCCCATGATGAATTGATGAGCCTGCGTGGGTTTTACAAAAGACTCGTCGACATGCAGGAAGTAAAATAAATGTGCGAATTCACCGATTTGTGTCGCCTGAGGCGAGATCGAATGTCTCCATTTTGTATTTTCGGCTATAAAAATTTCAATTTAACATGAGAAAGTTTTTCGCGTACTCCCTGAGCGCATTGATTTTTACGAGTTCATTGAGTTCTTCTTTTGCCCAGCAGAAGGAACTTGGTTTTGAACAGATCTTCCGGAAATCTCCTTCCAATATTCTTCAGCCCCTGCCCGTCATCCAGGGATGGGCGGATGATGAGCATTACCTGCTCACGCAAAAAGACAAGGCAGACCATGATAAGCCAAAACTCATGTCGGTCGATGTGAAGACTGGTAACGCGATGCCCTATACGCCCGTGCCTACAACAACACCCAAGCCTTATAACCTGAACAATAAAGAAAAGAATCCTACCCCATCGCCCGACGGGAATTGGGTGGCCTATACCAGAGACAATAACTTGTTTGCGAAAGACCTCAGCACGGGGAAGGAAATTCAGTTCACCCAGGATGGTTCTGAAAATATATACAACGGCTATGCAGCCTGGTTGTATTACGAAGAAATATTAGGACGGGCTTCCCACTACCGCGCATTCTGGTGGAGTCCCGACGGCAAACACATCGCCTACATGCATTTTGATGAATCGGGCGTTCCTGTTTTCCCCATTTACAATTCCGAGGGCCAACATGGATTCCTCGAAAAACAACACTATCCGAAAGTTGGAGACCCGAACCCCGTCGTAAAGATCGGATGTGTGAGTGTCGACAATCCCACCACAGTTTGGGCAGATATCGACGAAAAAACCGACCAGTATTTTGGAATGCCGGCCTGGACGCCGGATGGGTCCTCGCTTTGGGTACAGTGGATGCCGAGGAGCCAGGATAACCTGAAGATATATGCCGTCAATCCCGCCAATGGAAGTAAAAAAGAATAGTATGATGAGAAACAAAAAACATGGATTGACCTGGACCTTGACGACAGAATTAGTTTCCTTCCGGACAACAAAGGCGTCATTTTAAAATCCGATCAGTCCGGCTGGATGCATTTATACCTGCACAGGATGGATGGATCCCTCGTCAATGCCATTACGCAGGGCGATTTCACGGTGACAGAACTGCTGAAAGTTGACGCAAAAACCAAGACTATTTTTTTCCGGGCCAGAAAAGAAAATTCTGCCAGGTTTGACCTGTATAAAACCGGCCTCGACGGAAAAGGGTTGACCCGGCTGACGTTTGGCGTCTATTCTCACGAGACGAACCTTTCACCCAGTGGAAAATATTTCATTACGACCTATTCCAATATTTCAACGCCGCCAAAAATGGCGTTGCTGGACAATAAGGGAAAATTGATCCGGGAATTGGCTGACAGCAAAGGAGCAGACTTTGATCAATATACGCTGTCGAAAACAGAACTGCGTTATGTAAAATCTGCAGACGGGTTATTTAATTTACCTATGACCATCAGCTACCCTTTGCATTTCGATCCTTCAAAGAAATACCCGGTACTCATCAACATCTACGGAGGTCCCAATGCGGGCACGGTCTATGACCGATGGAACAACCGTTTCCTCAGTGCGCAATGGTGGGCAAAGGAAGGCCTGATCCAGGTTTCCATGGATAACCGGAGCAGTGGCCATTTTGGAAAAAACGGGATGAACTATATCTACAGGCAGTTGGGAAAATATGAAATTGAAGATTACATGGATTGTGGCCGCTGGTTACGCAATCAGCCATTTGTAGACAGCTCCAAAATATGCATTATGGGCGGAAGCTTTGGCGGATACATGACCTGCATGGCCCTGACTTATGGCGCGGACGTATTTACCCATGGCATTGCTAGTTCCTCAGTGACGGATTGGAGTTTGTACGACACCCACTATACGGAAAGATATATGGACATGCCCACAGAAAACCCTGAGGGATATAAAATTACGTCGCCATTAAATTATCTTAAAAACTATAAGGGATTGATCCGGATCATTCATGGCAACATGGATGACAATGTGCATATGCAGAACAGCATACAACTGATCAATAAGTTGGAAGACATGGATAAGCACTTCGAATTCATGATCTATCCTGGAGCAAGACATGGGTGGAGCGGACTCAAAGCTGTTCATTCAGGAAATGAAACCAACTTATTTATTTACAGGCATTTGCTGAATAAACCAATGCCCGACGCGTTTTGGAAGCAGGAATAAATGGGTATGGATTTGCAGAATTTGTACATGAGTATAAGATGAGTACTATATCAGTAGTATATCAGTACTATATCAGTATTAGAATTTCCTGATCATCACGACGGAAATAATCAACAAAATGACCCCCGCAATTCTCCCCAAAGAAATTTCTCTTACACTCACCCCAAGCCATCCAAAATGATCCAATATGATGGCGGCGAACATCTGGCCAGCCAATACCAGGCTGAAAGCCAAAACGGTTCCTAACCTTGGCAGCACGGCAACGATACCAGCTACGAAGAATGTTCCAAGCAGTCCCCCGGTCCAGATCCACCAGGGCGTTTGTTGTAAGGAAACATGTTGCAGATTCACCTGCCGGGTAGCCATCAGGTAAATAAAAAGGGCTATCGTGCCCACGGCAAAGGAAACAAATGCCGCTGGAATGGAGCCTCCGACTGATTTGGACAAACGGGTATTGATGGCCGCCTGTATGGGGAGAATGGCACCTAAGACCAATGTCATGACAATGAATAGAAGGCGTGATTGCATAAAAAGGGTTTTGTTAAGTATTGAAAAAAACGAAAAAGGGATCGTTGGTAAACAATCCCTTTCGCAATAACATATCCGGCTAATCGGTCTTTATTTGTTCATCGTCTGCTTGGCCTCAATACTCAATGTAGCATGAGGAACGGCTCTCAGTCTGGCCTTGTCAATCAGCTTACCCGTTACACGGCAAATGCCATACGTCTTATTTTCAATGCGCATGATGGCTTTTTCCAGGTGATCAATGAATGTGATCTGCCGGCTCGCCATCTGGCTAAGCTGTTCTCTCTCCATGCTCATGCTGCCATCTTCCATTGTCATGTAGCGGTTATCTGTTTCATCGCCGCCCATCTCGTCTTTTCTTGTGATCAGGCCCTGCAAATAAGCCAGTTCTTTCTTGGCAGCTTCCAATTTCTTCATGATCAGGTCCCTGAATTCCACTAATTCTGCATCACTGTATCTCATAGTTGGTCCGGTTGATTCTTGTTGTAGTGTATCTAAAACAGATTTGGTAAATTCTGGTTCATATTTGCGAACCGTTTTTGTCTTGATCTCTGGCATCACCAGCTTCAATGGTTTTGAAGGGGGAACTGGCTTTTTTATTTCTGGCTTAAAAGTTGGGTGAACTACTGATTTGACTTCCTGCTTATGTTCCAGCTTTTTGGGTTCCATTTTGGAAACGATATGTTTTGCAGGAGCTGATTTTCCATGAACCACCGGCATGACCTTTTTAAGTGCAGGTTTAGCGGCAACGGTCTTTTTTGCGGGCACAATTTTCCTGGCAGCAGGCTTTGCAGGCAACTTTTTAACCGGGGCTGATTTTTTTGCAGCGGGTTTGGATACCGCCTTTTTAGCAGGAGCAGATTTCTTTGCTGCAGGTTTTGCTACTTTTTTAGGTGGGGCTTTCTTAACCGGTTTGCCCGGTTTCTTCTTGATTGCCATACTGTTAGGCTTTTTTTGTGACAAAGACTTTTAAGGAAACATCATTTACTTCAATTTCGGTGCCATTGGTAATTTCGGGAACTAGCTCCAGTTTATCTGCCAAAATTTCGGCGCAAATATAGTGATTAAATTGGGTAATTGAGTCGTGAATGGCATCTGCCTCAGCTATTTTTACCAGGATCCTGTCCGTTACCTCATAACCATTGTCCTTACGTATTTTTTGGATCCTGTTTACGAGTTCCCTCGCATTGCCTTCATTTTCAAGTTCCGGAGTAACATGAACGTCTAATGCAACAGTTAAAGGCCCCTTGGAAGCAACAACCCAGCCGGGAATATCCTCGCTGGTTATTTCAACTTCATTAACCTGTAATATTAAGGGTTCGTTATCAATTGACAAAGTATAATGCCCTTCTTTTTCCAATTTCGAAATGTCCTCCTGCGTAAAATTGGCCAGCGCAGCAGCCACTGCTTTCATTTTGCCGCCCAGCTTCTTTCCCAGCGCCACAAAATTTGCTTTTATTTTCTTTTTGATAAATCCATCTGTTGCAGACAGGTACTTGATTTCTTTTACATTTACTTCCGCTTTGAGCAAACCCTCCACTTGCTGTAGCCGGGCTTTCATTGTTGGATCCAAAACCGGGATCAGCACTTTTTGCAATGGTTGACGTACTTTAATGCTGGCTTTTTTTCTCAGGGAAAGAACCAGGGAAGACGCATCCTGCGCCAACTGCATTCTTTCTTCAAGTTCTTCATCTATGGATTCCCGAACTGTATGCGGAAAGTCTGCATGATGAACTGATTCAAGGTTGAAACGGCCTGTGATCTCGTTGAGATTATTGAATAACCAGTCGGCAAAAAATGGTGATACCGGTGCAATCAGCCTTGAAATGGTTTCGAGGCATTCATAAAGGGTTTGGTAAGCGGAGATCTTGTCAAATTCGTAGTCCCCTTTCCAAAAACGGCGCCTGGACAACCGCACGTACCAGTTGCTCAGGTGTCCATCCACAAAATCTTCTACCAGTCTGCCGGCAAGTGTGGGTTCATAATCATCGAAGCTGTCTGTCACTTTCTGTACCAGGCTGTTTAATGAGGACAAGATCCAGCGATCGATCTCGGGACGTTCCTTTACCGGGATATAATCTTCCCTGAATGCGAATCCGTCTACATTGGCATAAAGAGCAAAAAACTGGTATGTATTATATAGTGTGCCGAAAAATTTGCGCTGCACTTCCTTAATGCCCTCCAGGTCAAATTTCATGCTTTCCCAGGGGGAGGCATTGGTGATCAGGTACCACCTGGTGGCATCGGGACCAAATTGATCAATGGTCTTGAACGGATCGATCACGTTTCCTACGCGTTTGCTCATTTTATTTCCGTTCTTGTCCAAAACCAATCCATTCGACACACAGGTTTTGTAGGCTACTGAGTCGAATAGCAGCGAAGAGATGGCATGAAGGGTATAAAACCATCCCCTGGTTTGATCCACGCCTTCGGCGATAAAATCTGCGGGATAATTTTGATCAAAGGGTGCTTTGAAAGGCCGGTCACTGTCAGCCTTAAGTTTATCGTAATCCAATCCCCACTGGGCGTAGGGCATAGCGCCAGAGTCAAACCAAACATCCACCAGATCGGAAATTCTTTTCATGGGCTGACCCTGATCGCTGACCATAATTATATCATCAACATACGGTTTATGCAGATCAAGTTTCTCGAAAGACAGGTTTTTATTGACCGACGGGCCCAATTGTTTCGTTGCCTTTTGTGCTTCGATGATCAATTCTTCGATGGTGCCAATGCACTTTTCTTCTTTGCCATCTTCTGTCCTCCAGATGGGAAGAGGGGTTCCCCAATATCTGCTGCGGCTAAGGTTCCAGTCAACCATGTTTTCCAGCCAGTTTCCAAAACGTCCTTCGCCTGTTGATTTCGGTTTCCAGTTGATGGTCTTATTCAATTCGACCATCCTGTCTTTTAAAGCAGTGGTTTTAATAAACCATGCATCAAGCGGATAGTACAAAATGGGTTTGTCGGTGCGCCAGCAATGCGGGTAGCTATGTTCGTATTTTTCTATCTTAAAAGCGCGGTTTTCCTTTTTTAGTTTTACGCAGATGTCGACATTTACATCTACGTAATTGGGATCGTCTTTGTAATTCTTTACATAACGACCGCTGAATTCTCCCAAACCCTCAACGAATTTTCCCTGCTTGTCTACCATGATCAGAATGCCGAGGTTATACTTTTTGCCCACCTTGTAGTCATCGGCACCAAATGCCGGCGCGGTGTGCACAATGCCTGTACCTTCTTCCGTTGTCACAAAATCTCCGGTGACCACCCTGAACGGATCACCTCCACTGTTTTCGGGAGCATTGGCTTCGTATGGAATCAATTGCTCATACCTGCAATTTTCTATTTCCAGGCCTTTGAACTCCAGATCAATCTTCCAGGGAAGCAGTTTGCTGTCAGCAGTATAGTCGTCGAAGCCTGCGCGTTCGCCTTCCGGCTTAAAATACTTATTGATCAAGGCCTTTGCCAGGACAACATGAACGGGGAGGTGTGTATAGGGGTTAAAGGTCGAAACCAGCACATAATCAATATCGGGCCCTACTGTCAGGCCCAGGTTGGAGGGCAGGGTCCAGGGCGTGGTAGTCCATGCCATGAAAAAGACTTGTCCCCCGCCTGCGGCATCAA
>DATHGW010000249.1:0-5555 GCA_035317445.1 Puia sp. | reverse complement strand
GGGCATCCAGGTCCTTGTCATGTCCAAATAAAATATCCATCCAATTCATTGCAGGTTGTTTGCAGACCGACTACAAAAACCTGGCCGGATGGCACAATAATTTAAATCACATCCTATCTATGATTGCCATGCCATCTTCAGTCATCGCCCATATGGATTATGATCCCGCCAGGAAAATACTTAAAGTGATTTTTGTTTCCGGTTCGGTGTACGAGTATAAAAAAGTGCCCGCAGACTTGTTCCGTCAAATGAAACAATCGGGCTCAAAGGGCAGTTTTCTCAATACGAAAATAAAAGGAAGGTATTCATTCCAAAAAGTAAAATAGCCATCAGCCCTTGACTCGCACCGTTCGTTCAAACACTTCTTCCTCCGAAAAACAATGACCAGATGAACAAAATGATGAAAATGAAAAAAACATGCCAGCCCTACAGCTTTTCCTGGTAGATGGCTTCGCCAATGGCCTGAACGAGGTCGGAAACACTGGCTTCCCTGGGTTCATCAACATCGGGACTACGTTCTTTCCAACATATTTCTGCTGTATCGGGATGTACAACCGGAGCAATATCGAGGATGACGCCTGCCGTCGTGACCCGGTAAAACGGATCATTTGATTGGCTTCCATCAGTTCAACGGAGGCATTAAAGTTTTTGTTCTGGAATTGATACTGGATGGAGAATTTTTCCATAACGTTGAAGTATACGTCACGGAATGTGCAAATCTTATGCCCCGGAAGCGGCTATTGTTGATTGTTGATGGTCAGGCCAGAGAAATCTCCATCCGAATTGTTGCCGACCCAGAGCCCGATCTTTCCGTCCCTGCGCATGTTTAATTCCTGCACAACTAAACAAGGGGTAGCGTTTCCATTGACATATACTTTCACTTCGGGATGATGAACGACAATTTTTACATGGAACCATTGATCAGCAGCCGGTGGTGGATCAATGGGTTTTTCATATTGACCGGGATGCTCCCTTCGTAATTTTTCCCATGGAAAATCCGGATGAAAGACATATTCTACTGCATGTGCCTTTCTCACGGAGTCGGTTGAACGAAAGTTGAAAGGCCGGAAATAAACCGCTTCGAGGGAATCCCTGCTGACCCCGTGAAAAGCGATGCCGACAAAACTCTGCTGCAGCACGTCTTTCCCGCGGATGTCGAGTTCAATTGTGCCATTGGCAAAACTGATCCCACTCAGCCAGGCCACCCCATCGCCTTCCTGCGCAGAAAGCCGGAGACCTTTCATCTTACCATCATTCAAAGGAGTACCCACGCGATGCTGAACGGTGATGCCGCCTGTTTGAGCCAGCTGGTATAGATCAACTGCGTTTTGTTGCCCTCTGAGAGAAAGAGCAGTTAACAGAAGAGGAATTATGGTCAGTCGGATGGGGACATGCATATGGGGACAAAAATAATAAAATGATGTAAAAACCTCCTAATGATTTCCCTTTACCCAGATAATAACACGAAAATGGTTTTGATAAAGACAAATAGAGTGGATAGCTTTATTTGTCCCATATTTTCCCCATGTCTGGCTACCCCAAACTCAACTATATCGATACCCCACTTAATTTTAAATTTAACAAGATCAGTTTATAAAACCTGTCAGTAATGAGGATCTATAACCAGCCTGTTGAATTGATCGCAGATGCGCCCGCATCATCGGCAAAAACAATGGCCGGGTCTGATATCCGGGATCAGTTGGCAAAATCTGGCATCCTCGTCGATATCATCGAAAAAAAAGCGGAGCTCCCGGCAGGCGACAGGAAAAACAGGACTAAACCATTCCCGGCTGCTGCCGGCAAAGAAAAGATCTACCTCAGGTCGGCGGTCAAAGATACCGAAATGAATCCCTGGGATCTGGCACACCAGTCTTCCAACGCGTTGGGATCCTTCACGTATATAGAACCGGATCTGTTTCATGAATTCACCATCGACCGCAATATTGATACAACATATAAGAGATCAAAAAAAGGCATCGCGCCCAAATCTGTGCCTGATATAGGTTACGACCCGGACTGGCCGCCACACAAAAACGTCATCTGGCATCTCGGTGACCAGTATTCGCAGTTAAAGTCAGCAAGGGAAGCGGTGCAGGCCCAGGACTTTACCGTGCGCATCGGTCATCTCGATACGGGATACAATAAAACGCACAAGGTCGTTGCTGACAGGATCAGGGTCAATCCCCTGCAGCGCAATTTCGTTGACGGTGAACAATCCCTGGATGCGCATGACCCCTATACTACCGGGCCTTTGCGCATGCCGGGGCATGGAACCGGCACATTGGGCATTCTCGCGGGCACAAAAATAAATTTAGCGACCGATAACGGTGTCTTTCATGATTATTTGGGCGGTGCCTGGTTTGCCGACGTCATTTGTTGCAGGATTGCCCCCTCCGTGGTGCTGATTAAAACAAGTTCATTTGCCGAAGCGCTTCAATATCTTACCGGGCTTTGTAATGCGGGCATACCGGTGCATGTCGTTTCGATGAGTATGGGTGGTGCGCCTTCCCAATCATGGGCGGATGCAGTGAATGCAGCCTATGAAGCAGGCATCACGCTGGTCACTGCTGCTGGCAATAACTACAATGGCTTGCCCACCCAGCATGTCATCTATCCTGCGCGTTTCGGCCGGGTGATCGCCGCCTGCGGCGTCACGAATGATTTCAAACCTTATCATACTACAAAACTGGGGGAAATGCAAGGTTGTTATGGCCCTGTCCGCCACATGAAAAAGGCAATTTCCGCTTTTACGCCAAACATGCCATGGGCAAGAGGAAATGCTTCGGAAATTTCTTTCGCGGGTGCAGGCACTTCTTCGGCCACGCCCCAGGTGGCAGCTGCTGCCGCGATCTATTACAAAAAATACCATGATCTGCTCGATCAACTTCAGCCCTGGCAAAGGGTGGAAGCCATACGGCATGCCTTGTTTGTTTCCGCATCCAAAAAAGGAAAGCCGCCTAAAGATCCTTATGCATTATATTTCGGAAATGGCATCATTCAGGCAAGCGATGCACTGGCTGTTTCCGTCAATCGATCGCTTCTCAAAACGCCGGAGGATGAGATCCCCATTTTCCCAATACTCAGCACGATCTTTAAAGCAAAACCAGGAGCTGCGCCAGGCAAAACGCTGGCCATGTACAATATGGAACTCGCGCAACTCGTATTCAACTATCCCGCCTTGTCTGCGATCATCGATCATGAAGACAAGCCCTATAAAAAGATCTCATCCGCCAAATGGAAAAAATTCACAGAAGCGGTGATCGCGCATCCCGCGACATCCATCAGCCTGAAACAATTCTTAATAGCTTCTTATGGAGCATCTAAACGTTGAATAATAAACTATTGTTAAATGAAAAATCCAGTTAAACTGATCGTGACAAGTAAGCATAAGCTGCAGGTAAAATATGGAACGAAATATTCAGGTATACCTCCCTTGCTGGTGAAGATGAAAGCTGCTGATAAAAAAAAGGGGCTTGATACCCGGATTGTATATATCGACGATCCGGTTTCTGCAAAGGCGGCAGGGATCAGCGTGGCCAAAAACCAGGACATGAAAGATTGTAAAGCGGCGATCGATGCTTTGGCCACAAAATTTAGTCCTGCTTATATCGTCATCCTCGGCGCCCAGGATATCATCCCATTCCAGGAGATCAACAACCCTGCTGAAGACGATGATGTAAAAGTTCCTTCTGACCTGCCCTATGCCTGTGATGCGCCCTATAGCGGCAGCATTAATTCATTCACAGGGCCAACAAGGGTTGTTGGCAGAATACCGGATATTCCGGGTACTCAGCCCAATATCGACTACATCAGAACATTGATCATGAATGCCATCAACCATAGGGCGAAGGACCCGGATGAATACAGGAATTATTTTGCGGTGAGTGCACAGGTCTGGCAAAAATCCACCCAACAAAATATGGAGAGCCTCTTTGCCAATTCCACCAACCTCAGGCTGTCGCCCCTGAAGGCCGAAAATACTCAGGCAAAGTATACCAGGGCGCAACTTAAACCGCTGACACATTTTTTTAACTGTCATGGCGCAGCCATCGATGCCTCTTACTACGGACAACGTAGGAACAACTACCCGGTAGCCCTGGAGTCCTCCAACCTGGTCAACAACCTTTCTCCCGGAACCGTTATTGCTTCGGAATGCTGTTACGGTGCACAACTGTTTTCACCAGGCCAACTGCAACCACCCAACGAAAGCATTGCCAACCGCTATCTCGGCAATGGCGCCATTGGCTTACTGGGCAGCAGTAC
Source organism: Puia sp. (assembly GCA_035317445.1). Lineage (GTDB taxonomy): Bacteria > Bacteroidota > Bacteroidia > Chitinophagales > Chitinophagaceae > Puia. The sequence continues at coordinate 1,292 of DATHGW010000249.1, read as the reverse complement.
GATCGCTTACGGGCCCTCCGATTCAAATGCATTGGCTGACCTCATCACCCAGTACTTTATCAAATCGGTTCTCGATGGCGCATCCACGGGCAGGGCCTTTCTCGAAGCGCGGCAACAGTTCCTCTCAGTCAGTGGCCCCCAGCTCGATCCCTATGAACTCAAGACCCTTGCACAATTTTACCTGCTGGGAGACCCTTCCGTTCAGCCGGCTACCTGCGAAGAAGTGGAGGCGCCGAAAGCCAAGACAGGAAATACGATTGCTAACAGCCGCGCGAATCTCTACATGAAAGGTATGAGCCTGAAAGATTCCATCGTGCCATCCAAAAAACAAAAAACGCCGCCCAAAAAAACCGATCCAAAACAGATCAGCCAGCTGCTGAAAAATGCCAATATCAGGAATGTACACAAGGAAATTGTTTACTCTGTGAGTCCCGCGAAAGGTTTAGCCGGTCTGCAAAAAAGTATGATCAAAAAGAACACCAGGTTCCGTACCTTTATACAGCAACCGGAAAACAGGAAGTTTTTTAACATCCGGGTGCTTGTTGTCAAAGAAGACAGCGAACAAATTTTGGGCTACAGGGTTTATGAAAGCAGATAATTCCGGATCAGGAACTAAAGAAAAGCAATTGACGGGCAAGGTCGTTCTCAAAAAATTTGCCCCGGGCTCCAAGAGTGAACACGATGCCGTATACCTTGAATGCGGTGAAGGTTCTTTTGTGCTTCGCCGAATGGGCGGAAACCCTTTCCATGATCCTGAATTGCATAAGCTCGTCGGTAAGCAAATCACGGCTACGGGTATCGTCAATCAGTCTCTTTTTTTGGCTAAGGATATTCAACCGCATTGAGGCTAGTGGGGGTGGCAAGTGGCGAGTGAGGATCAGAGAATAGAAGATAGAAAGAGGTTAGCAAGACGGCATTTTCTTCCTATTTTCTACTCTCTATTTTCTACTCGCCGCTCCCCTTCAAACAACTAACGCTTTTATGAAAATATTTCTCCTCCTCCTCGCATGGACCGGATATATCCCTTTGCTTCATGCGCAAACCATTATTCAAAAAGATGCGGCTATTGAAGCCATGGTAAGGGAAGTGAATGCAGATTCTCTGCGTTCCTATATCAACAGCCTGGCAGGGTTCGGAACAAGGAATACATTGAGCAGTGTGTCGGATCCAGCGCATGGCATGGGCGCAGCGCGGAACTGGGTGCTTGCAAAATTCAACAGTTTCATTGCATCATCAAACGGGGGCCTGACTGTATTCCTGGATACCAGCAGCTATAAACCCGATGGAAAAAG
>DATHGW010000248.1:0-6071 GCA_035317445.1 Puia sp. | reverse complement strand
GTGGCGAGTAGCTAGTAAAAACACTAGCTACTCGCCACCACCCACTAGCCCATATTTTAAACGTTGACTTACCACTCCAAGCCTACTCCGCCACCACTTCAAAAGCCACTTCGGTTTCGTTTCCGTTTCCGAAATCAACCTTGGCCTTGAATGTGCCCAGTTCCTTTACGTCATCCAGGATATGGATGCGGCGGCGATCAATTTCGTATCCTTTTTGATCACGGATCGCCCGGGCCAGCTGAACGGAAGTAACGCTTCCGAAGATCTTGCCGCTGGTACCGGTCTTGGCGCCAATCTTTAAGGGCGATGCATTCAGGATCTCAATGACCTTATTGACTTCAGCGAGCAATTTGTCTTCTTTTTTCTTCTGTTGTTTCAGTCGTTCCTGCAATTGTTTCAGGTTGCTGGGGTTCGCCTCAATAGCCAGTTTTTGGGGAATCAGGAAGTTGCGCGCATAGCCATTCCTCACCGTGACTTTCTCGTGCGCGGCACCCAGGTTGTCCACATCCTGAATTAAAATGATTTCCATAATTGTTTTTTTGTTCACCGGTTTCCCAATCCCATCTCGCCTGAGGCGAGACGAACTGTTTCCGCCTTAGGCGGATTAGGGTGAGGTTACTTTAAAAGATCCGTTACGTAAGGCAACAGGGCCATCTGGCGGGCTTTTTTCACTGCATCGGAAACCTTGCGCTGGTATTTCAGCGAGTTACCGGTAATGCGGCGGGGCAGCAATTTACCCTGCTCGTTCAGGAATTTCTTGAGAAATTCACCGTCCTTGTAGTCAATGTACTTAATGCCATACTTTTTGAACCGGCAGAATTTCTTGGCGCGTTTTTCGGTCTTGATCGCCGTGAGGTACTTAATTTCGTTTGCTTTTGCCATGATTTAAGCCTCCACTTTTTCGGTTCCTGTAGGTACGCCTCTTCTCCTTTTGGCATTGTACTCAACGGCGTATTTGTCGAGCCTCGTAGCCATAAAACGCAAAACATTTTCATCCCGGAGAATCTGAATTTTCAGTTTCTCATTGAAGTCGGATAGCGCATTGTACTCCAGAACCCAGTATAAACCGGTTGTCTTTTTCTGGATTGGATACGCCAGTGATTTCAGTCCCCAGGGATTTTCGTGCACCACTTCGCCGCCGTTATCTCTAACGAAGGCCGTGTATTTTTTCTGAGCGGCTTTATAGTCCTCTTCAGATAGCACAGGGGTAAAAATCACCATCAATTCATAATTGTTCATTTCCCTGTTTTTTGATGTTAAAAAAAAGATTTGGGCTGCAAAAGTACTGTTTTAAGTGCGAAAACGCAAACTAATTAGTTGACAGATGACGGTTCACAGTTGACAGTTATGTACGAGGACTAAAGGGCGCTTATAGACCATTCTGTTAACTGTCAACTGTCAACTAACTTGTCATCCTGTCAGCCTCCACGATATGGCACTGTGTTTGACCGAACTGCATAAATTTTGTTGCCATGCAAAAAGGAAGTATCCGCGTTCAAACAGAAAACATCTTTCCGATCATTAAAAAATTCCTCTACAGCGATCACGAGATCTTTCTTAGAGAGTTGATTAGTAACGCAGTAGATGCTACTCAAAAGCTCAAGACCCTCTCCTCCCTCGGCGAAGCCAAAGGCGAATTGGGCGAATTGTCCATTGAAATCAAGCTCGACAAAGAGCAAAAGACCATCACGGTCTCTGACCGGGGCATCGGGATGACCGCCCAGGAAGTAGACAAGTACATCAACCAGGTCGCCCTTTCGGGTGCCGAAGAGTTTGTCAATAAATATAAGGGTCAGAATGAGAACAATATCATTGGCAAATTCGGACTTGGCTTTTATTCCGCGTTTATGGTGAGCGAAAAAGTAGTGATCCTGACAAAAAGCTACCAGGAAGGCGCACCGGCTGTGCGCTGGGAATGTGACGGCAGCCCGGAATACCAGTTAGATGAAACGGACAAACCCGAACGCGGCACCGATATCGTGCTTTACCTGAACCCGGAGAGCGAGGAATTTTTGGATGCCGGCCGCATCAACAGCATCCTCACGAAATTCTGCCGTTTTTTACCCGTTCCCATCCATTTCGAAGGCAAACAGATCAACAATACCCATCCTGCCTGGACCAAAAAACCCAGTGAACTGACCCCCCAGGATTACCAGGATTTTTATAAGGAATTATACCCTTTTAACGAAGCGCCGCTTTTCTGGATCCATCTTAATGTAGATTATCCATTTAACCTGACCGGGATATTGTATTTCCCCACCATCAAACAGACCTACGAAATCCAGAAAGACAAGATCCAGCTCTACAGCAACCAGGTTTTTGTCACCGATGAGGTGAAGGATATTGTGCCGGAATTCCTGATGCTGCTGCAAGGCGTCATCGACAGTCCGGATATCCCGCTCAATGTGAGCCGCAGTTATTTGCAGGGCGATCCCAATGTGAAAAAGATCAACAACTATATCACAAAAAAAGTAGCGGATAAATTAGAGGAAATATTCAATAATGAAAGAACAGAATTTGAGTCAAAATGGGAGAGCCTCGGTTTGTTTGTGAAATACGGCATGATGACCGACGATAAATTCCTTGAAAAAGCCAATAAGTTCCTCATCATGGAAGATGCGTCGGGCGAAAAATTCTATACCCTGGAAGAATATACTAAAGAAACCGAAGCCTTACAGCGGAATAAGGATGGCAAACTGGTGATATTGTATACGACCAATCCTGTTCAACAGGACAGCTATATACAAGCTGCCAGGGCAAAGGGCTATAAAGTAGTGAAGCTGGAAACGATTGTGGATACCGGTTTCATCAACCAGATGGAAATGAAATGGGAGAAAGTTCATTTTACACGCGTGGACAGCGATATTGCCGACAACCTCATCGACAAAATAGAAACTTCGGAGTCTGTACTGAGCAAGGACGATGAAGCCAGGCTGAAAACATTGTTCGCGATGGAAATTCCTTCCCTGCATGTGACAACTGAAATAAAAGGACTAAGCCCTGGGGCGCCGCCCGTTGTAGCGACCCGCCCGGAGTTCATGCGCCGCATGAAAGACATGGCCGCGATGAATGGTTCGATGGGTGGATTTTATGCCAGCATGCCCGATGAAGTGACGCTGACGGTCAATGGAAATCATCCCATTTTTCAATCGGTATTAAAAGAAGAAAATAAGGAGAAACAGGAAAAAATCGTGCATAACCTTGCAGACCTTGCCCTGCTTTCACAGGGATTGCTGAAAGGCAACGAGCTAACGTCATTCATTAACCGAAGCGTAGAGCTCTTGCAGAAAGAAAAGAGCCCGATCATCCTGGAAATGTAGAATGCAAGGCAGGTCTGACGGTCCCCATCTGACCTGCTTTACGTTTTTATTCGGTCTTAAGGCTCCCTTCTGTAGCCAAAGCGACTATTCGGCGCGAAGGCTACTGGCCGGGGCAGCAATCGCCGCCCGGATGGCTTGGTATCCTACTGTGATCAACGATATCATCACCGCCGCCAATCCCGCAAGTAAAAATATCCACCAGCTCATGTCCGTACGATAAGCAAAATCCTGCAACCAATGCCGCATAAAAAAATAGGCCAGGGGTGTGGCGATGACCACGGCAATGAGAACGGGTTTCAGCAAATCTTTCGACAACATCGAAGCAATATTCATTACCCTTGCGCCCAAAACCTTTCGAACGCCAATTTCTTTTGTGCGCTGTTCGGCAGTAAACGTGGCGAGGCCAAATAATCCCAGGCATGAAATAAAAATGGCCAGGAAGGCAAAATAGCGCGCCAATTGACCCACGATCTGTTCGCTGTGGTAAAGTCTGGCGAATTCCAGGTCGGAAAACTGGTAGCTAAAAGGAAATTTCGGATTGAGCGTTTTGCAGATGGTTTCCAGGTGGGTGAGGGCTTCTTTTGTTTTTCCGGCCTTCGTGCGAACCAACACCGTGCCCCAGGGACGTTGTTCGTCGAGACGGACAATCAGCGGCTCGATCTTATCATGCAAGGAGGTAAAATGGAAATCCCTGATGATGCCAATGATTTTTCCTTCACGTTTCCCCCACCATAGGGGCTTGCCGATCGGATCCTTGTATCCGATTCTCTCCAGCGCCGTTTCATTCACAAGGAAGCTTACAGAATCAGTTCTAAAGTCCCTGGAGAAATCTCGTCCACTCATGAGCGTGAGGTTCATGGTTTTGACAAGATCGTATCCCACGACCGTATTAACAAAGGATACCAGCACATTCGGGTCTTTGCCCGTCCATGAAATGTCACCCGTATGATTACCCATCGAAGTAGGCGACTGCCTGATTTTCGTCGCGCTCAGGATATCGGGTGTTTGGGCGATTTCTTCCTTGAACAGCTCATAATTTTTGGCCAGATCTCCCTCGAGCGGAATATAGATCAGGTTTTCCCGGTCATAGCCAATATTCTTTTTTTGGATATAGTTCAATTGCCGGTAGATCACGATCATACCGACAATCAGTAAGACGGAAAGCGTAAACTGGAATACCACCAGTCCCTTCCTGAAAAAAATCGAGCGCCAGGTAAATTTCAGCCTTCCTTTCAACACACGGATGGGGTTAAGCGAAGAGAGATAAAGCGCCGGGTAACTACCGGCAACAAACCCGACCATAAGCAACAATCCAGCCAGCGCGAACCAGAAAACAGGATTCCCAAAGGGTAGCGTAAGTTGTTTACCCGTGAGTTGATTGAATGCGGGTAAAAAAGCAGCAGCCAGCATCAGGGCGATCAGTGTGGCGAAAAAGGTCAGCAATAGGGCCTCCCCATAAATTGCGCGATCAGTGAAAAGCGTGCGGCACCCACCACTTTGCGAACGCCCACTTCCTTTGCTCTTTTTGCCGAGCGCGCCGTAGCGAGGTTCATAAAATTGATACAGGCGATCAGCAGGATGATGATCGCAATAATGGTAAATAGTTGTACATATTCTATCCGGCCCCCATCGACCCTGCCATTTTTAAATACCGAATGAAGGTATTTTTCAGGATAGGGGATCAATCCCAGTTCAACGACAAACGCCTTGCTGCTTTCCTTGTATCGTTGAATAAAATTTTTGATTTTGGCCTCCACCTTTATGGCATTGGAACCGGGCCGCAGTTGAATAAAAGTTGGCGCGTCAGTGTTTCCCCAGTTGTGGATCCAATTGTCATTTTCTTTTTCAAAAGCCTTCCAGCTTCTGAGGAAATCAAATTGAAGGGATGAGTTGGCGGGAATATTTTCAAAGACGGCGCTCACCTGGAAATTATCACTGTTTTCGTACCGGATGATTTTCCCAATGGCTTTTTCCGGACTGCCAAAAAAAAGCTCCGCCATTTTACGGGAAATGGCGATGCCGTCCAGCGAATTCAATGCGGTGGATGGGCTACCCTGCAACAACGGGTAACTGAACATGCTGAAAAAATCACTCCCGGCAAAGGATCCCTCCATCTTACTGATCTTATCGTTCGCTTCAAAAGTATTGGTGGTATTCCATTCCAGGCTGCTGGACATTTGTATTTCTGGGATCAAGCGTTTGAGTTCAGCAGCCAATAGACCCTGGGTGGGATAATTTGCTTCAACCTTGCCATCAAAATACTGGCGTTCGTAGACCTGGTACAAATTTTTGCCATTGGCATGAAATGCATCTACGTTTCGCTCATCCTGCACCCAAAGAATGATCAACAGGCTACAGGCCATACCCAGAGCAAGACCCGATATGTTAATGGCTGAAAAGGCCTTGTTGTGGACCATATTTCTCCAGGCCGTCTTAAAATAATTTTCAATCATGAGATAAACATTTGACCCAACGGCAGCCGCCAAGAAGATGCCATTTTTTTAATTGGTTGGAGATGTGCAGATTACTCAAAATTCAAGACTTGCTGTCGTCCGTTTTCGATGCAGCTTATGTTCGAATAGGAGGGGTCGATCCGCTCGAAATGACAGATTAGCTAGCAACAGCATCTTTCGCCGTATTACTTCCCGGCTCCAAACTCCCGACTCCCGACTCCCGGCTCGCCAATAAATCAATCACTTTCAACTGCAGATGCTTTTGTCCGTTCCATTCGTTTTCATCGAGCGTAACAAG
>DATHGW010000247.1:0-6522 GCA_035317445.1 Puia sp. | reverse complement strand
TTTTTTCCCATGTATCTGTGATCTGTTGCGTTACGGTACTGATGTCCTGTGGCGAAATGACCAGTTTTATTTTCCGGTAATTTTTTTTATTGTCCGGTTCAATGAAATCGAATTCGGTGCTCACGGCCTGCCATCCACGCTGATCGTGGTGATCGATCAGGATCTTGTAGAACACGGCCTGCCGCCAATAGTCTCCGCCATTTGGATCCTTGTCTCCCGATGGAACCAGTTTTGACCTGGCTTTATCCGGATCTCCGGTTTTATAGTCAACCACATTCACTGCTTTTCCGTCGAATTCCAGTTTGTCCAGTTTTCCTTTTAATGGCACACCCTGAACCACCACGTTGCGGATATTTCTTTCAATTGCGACGATCTTGTTCCAGCTGCCGGCGTATTTGTCATAATAGGCGGGCAACACGGTATGACCATATTCCATTCTTCTTGCAAACTGTTCCGCGGTAAAGCTTTCGCGGTGACGTTGCATGTATGCATCGAACCACGACAGGAATTCATGCACGGCCGGGAACCGGTCATTGTTGGCCTGCATGCCGCGGAACAACTGTTCCAGCGCATAATGGACCGCAGAACCGAACTCGGTGGCTTCATTTTTTGGAGAGGGAATACGCAGCAGGTTTTTAAAATAAAATTCCAGCGGGCATTTCAAATAGTTATTGAGCGCGGTTACATTCATTACAAATTTCATCAGCAACCGGCTCACAAATTCCTCTTCCATTTTTTCGATTTCAGGAGCCTGTTCGCCCTGGAACTGCAGTAATTGAAATTCAGCCAGGGTTGCGGGATCGATAAATTGTTTAACCGTCGGCAACTCATGCACTTCCTGGATCTCGGCGATGAACATGGAAGGTTCCAGCTCTTTACCATCGTTCCGGAAGCGGCTGTAAGAGAGGTAGAGATGCTGGGCCGCGCGTGTGATCGCCACATAGAACAAGCGACGCAGTTCTTCATCTTCGTCGTGGGATCCGTCTTCGGGGCCCGACGTAAATAAATTATCCGGCAGTTTATATCCTCCGGATGGCTTGCGTTTCTTTTCCCAATACGTACTATTACAGCCCGAAAAGAATACATAATCAAATTCGAGCCCCTTGGACCCGTGGGCCGTCAGCAGGTTGACCCCTTTTTCGCTTCCACTTACTTCTACCAGCGGCAGGGGAATTCCTTCCTGGTCCATTGTTTCCACGATATTCACTAATTTCTTTAAAGACAAGCTGGGATTGCGATGGGTCTCGTCTTTGACGAAATCGAACAGGGTGGTCAGCACCTGGAGTTGCGAGATTTTGTCGGGGCTTTGCATGATCTGCTGCAGGAGGCCGGTGCGGCGGATCATGTTTTCTATCAGCATTTGCAGGGTAATATTGGGCACATCTGCAATCAACTGTTCGATGATGTTTTGCGCCTCCTGCAGACGCGGATGAATGGCCCTTGAAAATAAATCCCTCGGCGGTTCAGTGGCTTTTTCGTGCAACAGCCTTCTCAGCGAAATCTTTGTGTCTGTATATTGTCTTTCCGCTACTTCGACTGTGATTTTGGCTATTTCGATCGGGGGAACCTGAAACCAATCATAATGAAGGATCTCGAACAGCAATTCGTCACCGCTGTAAGGAATCTCATGTTCTGTTGCCAGGTAACTGCAGAAGCTGACGACCTTTTGGGCCAGCGGGATCTCCAGCACGTTCATACTTCGCTTACTGAATACCGGTATATTCCTCAGCTTACAGTACTGCGCCAGTTCCAGGCCCCATTTGTTTTCTTTATAGATGATGCCGATCTCTGCCGGGGCCACGCCCTGCTGCAACAGCTTTTCCACTTCAAGCGTAATGCCGACCATTTCCTGGCGTTGCGTTTCATATTCCCTGATCTCCGGCATGTATCCAAGTCCTTTGAGCTTTTCCTTCGATGCCAGCAAGTGTTTGCTTAATCCCGTCATGGTATTGACCAGCCGGACCCTGTTGCGGTCTATCAACGTTTTGGAGATATCCAGGACCGGCTGTACCGACCTGTAGTTTTCGGTGAGCACTACTTTCAGGAGGTCATGTCCATATTTATCGTGTAGAGAAGACATATTCTCGACGCTGGCGCCCTGGAAACGGAAGATGCTCTGGTCGTCATCTCCCACGACGAAAATATTGGGCTTGTCCCAGTAATTGATCAACAACTGCACCAGGTGGTTTTGCGAACCGCTGGTATCCTGGTACTCATCCACCAGGATATAAAGAAATTGTTCCTGGTAGCGTCGAAGCAGGTTTTCGTCTTCTTCAAATTTTTTAATGACCCAGCTGATCATATCGTCGAAATCGTAGCGGTTATGATCGCGCATCAGTTGCTGGAAGGGTTCAAATTCATTTACGGCGGCACGGAGCTTTTCCATTTTTTCCTTTTCTTCGGCGATCTTGTCTGTGCGCACATCTCCTTTTTTGAAAATCCCGCTGGCTCTTTTAGCGACATATATCGGGCGGTCGGGTAGTGAAGCCACGTATTCATCGATCTTGCCATGGATAAAGGCAGGGGTCCATCCTTCTCTTTTCATCGTACTGAACAGGGCCTGGAGCGGATTCATTTCATAGAACGCATCTCCCCGGTAACGTTTGAGTAAGTGGTTCCTGGGAAATGCCCCGATCAATTTTTTGAAATAGTCAATGCGTTCAAGTTCGGATATGGGATCGAGCGATTTTTTTTCGAAGAGGAAGAGGTTTTCCTGAATGATATCATTGCAAAAAGCATGAAAAGTATAAATATTGACCTTGTAAGCGTCGGGACCAATAAAACCCAGCAGGCGACGGCGCATGGCGACGACACCCGCCTCTGTATAAGTGAGACAAAGGATGTTTTCCGGGCGGGCGTCTGTTTCGAGCAGGATCTTGCCGATGCGGGCGCCGAGGATCTGCGTTTTACCAGTACCCGGTCCGGCGATCACCATAACAGGCCCCTCAAGACTATCCACCGCCTGTTTTTGGCGTTCATTCAGGCTATTATAGATCCCTAAAAAAATTTCTTTTTGATTCATGTTCGCTTCTGCTGTCTTCAAAGATAAGTATGTTCCGGAGATGGATTTATGCGTCTGGAGGCCATTCCGGTTACGGGTTTCAATAGTTTCTATTGAGGCTCAAGGGCAACCAGGAAGAAAAGCCGACGAAAATTGGAAACTTTCTTAATTCTGGAATATTATAATTCAGCTTTTATCGTTATATACCTTACAATCCGAGATATGAAGAACCCCCAATCGTTTAAAATTTTTGTTGTAGAAGATGACATATGGTATGGCTCAATGCTCGAGCACTATCTTTCCCTGAATCCTGAGTATGAAGTCAAGCGTTTTGAATCCCCCAACGACTTTTTTGCAGCCCTGCACGAAAATCCGGATGTCGTAACCCTGGACTATTCCATGCCTGATTGTGATGGGGCCGAAGTGCTGAAAAAGATCAAAGAGCACAATCCTGATATCCGGGTGATCATTATTTCGGGACAGGAGGATGTCGCTACGGCCATCAACCTGCTGAAGAACGGGGCTTTTGACTATATCGTCAAGGATGAAGATGCTAAAGATAGGGTTTGGAACAGCATTTTGCATTTAAGGGAGATCAGGAACCTGAAAGAAGAAGTGGAAAGCCTAAAAACGCAGGTCGGACGTAAATACGATTTTTCTCAGATCATCATAGGCAAAAGTGAAGCGATAGAAAAAGTATTTGTACTCATTGAAAAAGCCTCTAAAACAAATATTACGGTATCCATCACCGGGGAAACCGGATCGGGTAAGGAAATGGTGGCCAAGGCCATTCATTATAATTCAGATCGTCACAAAATGCCTTTTGTCGCGGTAAACGTGGCCGCGATTCCCAGGGACCTGATCGAAAGCGAGTTGTTTGGTCATGAAAAAGGCGCTTTTACCGGAGCCGCTACCCGCCGCATTGGTAAATTTGAAGAGGCTGATAAAGGAACGCTTTTCCTCGATGAGATCGCGGAGTTGGATATCAACCAGCAGGCCAAATTGCTCAGGGTTTTGCAGGAAAGAGAGATCACCCGGGTCGGAGGGAATGCTGTAACGGCCATCAATGTGCGCATCATTGTCGCCACCCATAAGAATTTATTAGAAGAAGTAAAGAATAAGAATTTCAGGGAAGATCTGTATTACCGCCTGATCGGGTTGCCGATCCTTCTGCCACCCCTGCGCGAAAGAGGCAATGATATTGTGATCCTGGCCAAAAATTTCGCCGATAGTTTTTGCAAGGAGAATAAGATGGAGAAAAAGACGCTTGCGCCCGAAGCCCAGCAAAAATTGCTCGGGTATTCTTTTCCGGGGAACGTGCGTGAACTGAAATCGGTGATGGACCTGGCGGTGGTCATGACCGATTCGGATACTATTCTTCCCGAACACATCACACTAAATAGTTCTACCAGTATCAATGACCTGTTCAATAAAGAAACAAGCCTGAAAGAATTTGAGAACCAGATCATCCAGCATTACCTCGACAAATACAATAAGGACGTGTTGCTGGTGGCCAAAAAATTGGATGTAGGTAAATCGACCATTTACAGAATGATCCAGAATGGCGAACTGAAGAGTAAGTAAAAGAGATCCCATGACGCATCCAAATGAAACTGATTTTTCCCATTTAAAGACAAAAAAGATCCTGCTGGCAGAAGATGTGGAGCTGAACCAATACCTGGCCAGACATGTGCTGGAATCGAGGGGTCTGGAAGTTTCGATAGCGAACAATGGGTATGAAGCATTGGCCCTGTTGAGTCAGCGATCCTTCGATTGCATCCTGATGGATATACAGATGCCCGAAATGGATGGCATTCAAACCGCAAAACAGATCCGCGGACTGAGCGATCCCATTAAATCTTCCATTCCCATCATTGCATTAACCGCCAACGTACTCAGCGAGGACATTGAAAAATACAAGGCTGCGGGCATGAACGATTTCCTGGCCAAACCTTTTGACGAATGCGCCCTGATGATGGTGATCTCGAGAAACTACAAGGCTGCCGAAGATGCGGATAACGCCCACGGCCACACGCAGAAGTCGACGGCATATGTAAAATTGTATGATTTGTCCATTGTGCAATCGGTCTCCGGTGGAGACAGGGCATTCATAAAAAAAATGGTGCTGTTGTTCATGGAAACCGTTCCGCAGAATGTGAACGAACTGACGAGTGCCCTGAAATCCGAGAACTGGGAACAGGTGGGCAAGATGGCGCATAAATTAAAATCAACCGTAGATTCCATGGGCATCAAATCCATTCATACGGATATCCGCACAGTGGAATCCAATGCCAAGCAGCAAAAAAACCTCTCCGATATCGCCGGGCTGACCAACAGGATCGAAACGATCATTAACGAATGCATTGGTCAACTGCAGGAAGAAATTCAATAAAATGGGCAGCAGCACGGCTTCCCAAACCCCATTGCACTTTCCCGAAATGAGAATCCAGGCAACCCCGTTTGGATGTAACCCCGCTGATTACCATTGGTATAGACCAATATTTTTTCCGGCACAGTTTTCAGGAATAAATGAAGACTAACCCGGAATTTAATATGAAATGGAAAGACGAGCCCAGGATTTTTATTGTTGAAGACAACCTGATGTACCAGCAGTTGATCGCAAAAGAACTGGAATCCTTATCGGGCGATATATATTTTTTTACAAAAGGAGAGCAATGTTTGAAAGCCCTGCATCAGAATCCTGCCATCGTGATCCTGGATTATAACCTCGAAGGGGTGATCAATGGATTAGATACCTTACAGGCCATCAGGGAATGTAATAATTCGATCTACATCATCCTATTCTCAAGTCAAAAAAGTATCAACAGCAGCAAAAACCACAGCCGTTACGGCTCATTTGTCTACCTCGAAAAAAAGAAACATTCATTCAGCAAGTTGAAGGATCTGATTGAGGAAGGATGGGGGATGGCTAGTTGAGTAGTTGATAAGTTGAATAGTTGATAGCTACCCCGGAATCCTCGAAATATACTTCTCCACCTGTTTGATCTGGTCTACGATCTGCGGCGTCGTGGGCTTCAGCGCTTTGGCTTTTCTGAAAAAATCCTTGGAGGCGCGGAATTCTCTTTTTGTCATCATAATGGAACACAATTGCAGGTAGGCGGCTGCCTGGTTTTCTTTATCCGGCAATCCCTTGCGCAGGGCCTGTCGGATATAGCTTTCCGCCTGGCGAAGATCATTTTTCTGCATAAACAACATACCCATCTGCAACAGGCTGGCGCCTTCCGCCTCTTTCATGGGCATGCCCAGGTCGAGACCTTTTTTCATATTGAGTTCGGCTCCGGCGAAGTCCTGCTTCATCATCGCGAGGTTGCCTTTCAGTGTAAAGTAGACCGAGCGGATGGGCTTATACAATAAGTTGGGAAAGTAAATGGTGGCGAGTACCTTTTCAGCCTCTTCAATATTTCCACTTTCCATATGTTCCTGGATCAGTCTCAGCGGACCAAAAAAGAAATGACCCACCAGCAGCACTACGCCAACGAGATAGGGCAGGAATGCGGGCC